>JAUVYR010000089.1 GCA_030602985.1 Burkholderiales bacterium | reverse complement strand
CATCAAGGCCCCGACCAGCGCTGAGGTGATGAAAGCGACCGGCAGCGCGGCCAGCAAATACCATTCAAAGGCGCCAGGCAGGTACTGGCGAAACAGGCCCTGCACCACAAACGTGGCATAAGCGCCGATCATGATCAGTTCGCCGTGGGCCATGTTGATCACGCCCATCAGGCCAAAGGTGATTGCCAGGCCCAGCGCCGCCAGCAGCAGGATGGAGCCCAGACTGACGCCGGCAAACATCTGCGCGGCCAGGTTGCTGCGAACCAGCGAGCTTTCCACCTTTGACAACGAGCGCGAAAGTGCTGCCCGGACGTCTGCGTCGGTTTCGGCTTCAAGCTGGCGTGCCAGGATGCTGCGCACGATGGGTTGACCCACGTCGCCCAGGGTTTCGGCGGCGGCTCGCCGCAAGGCTGGATCGCTGTGGGTCAGCCACAACGCCGCTCGAGCGCCCTCCAGCGTCTGGCGGGCACGGCGGTCCAGCTTGTGTTCGTACTGGGGCGAGAGAGCGTTTTCGATCAGCGGCAGCTGGGATTCGTCCGGGTTGCTGAACAGGCTGGTGCGCAGGCGCAAGGCCGCTTCACGCTGGCGCGGCAGATCCTCGCCGAGCAGATCCATGCCTGCCAGCGTGCGCTGCACCGCCCCTCGGAAGCGGTTGTTGATCATCACGCTTTCAGCCCCGTCTAACGAGATGGTTGCACCCGTTACGGCGTCCACGGCTTGGCCATCTTCCACGATGAGCACCTGGTCGCCCCGCAGCATGACCACCTCGCGGGCCATGGCGCGAATCAGCGCCTCGGCCCTCGGATCGTCCGAGGCGACCAGCCGGCCCATGACCTCTATCCGTTCCGAGGTGTCGCCATCAGCAAACAGCAGGGCGTCTTCCGGGGTCAGGGCTTGCGCCGTGGCCAGTGTGGCCATCAACACCAACCCGAACAGTGCCGCCAACAGCTGACGGGCGGGGCGCTCAACCCACCTCAAAACGTGCAGACTCATCGTGGCGCTCCCGATCAGGTCGAACGCTGCGGGGTGTCGGGGCGTCTGTCGTTGCCTTCGATGAACGGGCTCCAGGGCTGAGCACGGATCACGCTACGCGTACGCCAGACCACGTTGAACTGCCCGTCGGCACGCACCTCGCCAATCACCACCGGCTTATGCAGGTGGTGGTTGCGTTCATCCATCTTCAGTTCAAAGCCACTCGGGGCCTGGAAGGTCTGCCCACGCATGGCCACACGCACGGCATCCACCTCGACAGAGCGGGCTTTTTCAACCGCCTGCTTCCACATGTTGACACCCACGTAGGTGGCTTCCATGGGGTCGTTGGTCAGCGGGCGATCGCGGTGGCCGGCAATGTTGCGGGCGCGGGCAAAGGCGGCCCACTTGCGCTTGAACTCTTCGTTGACCGGGTTGTTCAGGCTCATGAAGTAGTTCCATGCCGCCAGGTGGCCCACCAGCGGGCGTGTATCCACTCCGCGCAGCTCCTCTTCACCCACGCTGAACGCGACCACAGGCACATCCGTGGCGCGAATGCCCTGGTTGCCCAGTTCGCGGTAGAAGGGCACGTTGGAGTCGCCATTGATGGTCGAGACCACGGCTGTCTTCTTGCCTTCGGAGGCAAATCGGCGGATCCGGCCAATGATGGTCTGGTAGTCGCTGTGGCCGAAGGGGGTGTATTCCTCCATGATGTCGCTTTCCGGGATGCCCTTGGAGCGCAGGAAAGCACGCAGGATGCGGTTGGTCGTGCGGGGGTACACATAATCTGTACCCAGCAAAACGAAGCGCTTGGCCGAGCCGCCGTCTTCACTCAGCAGGTATTCCACCGCCGGGATGGCCTGCTGGTTGGGTGCGGCACCGGTGTAGAACACGTTGGGGCTCATTTCCTCGCCCTCGTACTGCACCGGGTAGTACAGCAGGCCATTGAGCTCTTCAAACACCGGCAGCACGGCCTTGCGGCTGACCGATGTCCAGCAACCAAACACCGCTGCAACGCGGTCCTGGGTCAGCAGCTGGCGGGCACGCTCGGCGAACAGCGGCCAGTTGGAAGCCGGATCCACCACCACGGCTTCCAGCGGGCGCCCCATCACGCCACCTTTGGCGTTGATCTCCTCCACGCCCATGAGCACCGTGTCTTTGAGCACGGTCTCGGAAATGGCCATGGTGCCCGACAGGCTGTGCAGCACACCGATCTTGATGGGGGTGTTGGCGCGGGCTGGCAAGGCGGTCAGGCCGCCAACGGTGCTGACCGCCGCAGCGGCCGACAGGGCTTTCAGGGTAGAACGACGCTTCATCATCATCTCCGGACTCCAATCAGGGCAATGGGCAGATCGCCGCTGCCAAACCCTGTGCAGGGGCGCTTGACCGCGGACAACTCCATGCTAGGGATAACCCTGAAATACGTCTGTACGCCAGGTGGCGTACAACCCCTGCACCGAGGGGCAGACGTGCACGTCAGGCGGGACGCTGGGCCATCAGCCAGTCCCGCATGCTCTGGGCGGCATGCGACAGTGTTCGATCAGCGCGGTAGGCCATGAACAGCTGGCGACTCAGGCCTTTTCCGTGCAACCGAACAGCATGCAGAGATGCATCCTGAAACTGAAACAAGGTCAAGGAAGGGACCAGCGTGATACCCAGGTTCTGCCTGACCATGGCAGCCACAGTCGCCAGCTGCTCCAGCTCCAGAAAGGGTTTGACGACCCCGGGAAACAGCACCCGATCCACGTACTGGCGGACGCTGCTGGAACGAGCCAGATGGATCATGGGATAGGCTTTGATCTGGTCGATACTGACCGCGTCCTTCGTGGATGCCAAGGGATGATCTTTGTGGCAGACCACATGAAAATGGTCTGTACAGAACGGGATCGTCGCCACATCGGGAAAGTCGCTTCGAGTGGCAGCAATCGCGAGGTCCGACTCACCGGTCCGAATCCGGTTGATGCAGACCTCAGACAACACATCGGCCACATCCAGCTCGATAGCCGGGTACTCGGCATGAAATCGCGCCAGCAATGCAGGTAACCATCCTGCTGCCAACGAAGGCAGCAGAGCCAGAGCCACCCGGCCGCGTTTCTTCATCACGTGGTCGCGAACCAGACTGACAGCAGACTCCGTGTCATTCAGCAATTTCTCGGCCACACTCAAGAACGCCAAACCCTCCACGGTCAGCTCGACCTGCCGAGTCGTGCGATCGAAAAGCTTCGTGCCCAGCTGCGTCTCGAGGGCTCTGATCAAGGCAGAGAAAGCCGGTTGCGACAAATGGCACAGGCCAGCTGCCTGTGTGAAACTCTTGTGCTGGGCCAGCAACACAAATGCACGAAGATCCCGGGTCGCTATATTGATCTGCATAACCTATGAATGTATCGATATTTTGAGTTTCACAAATAAGTAGGCGACGCATACATTCATGGCATGACTCGACAAGAACCCCTCTACGTCGGTTGCGGTGCTGGCTTTTCTGGCGACCGCGTGGATGCAGCGGTGGCTGTTGCGGCCGAGCTGGCGCAGCGAGGCGGGCCGTCCTGCCTGATCTTCGAAACATTGGCCGAGCGGACCCTGGCGCTGGCCCAATTGCAGCGGCAAACCAACCCCGAAGGCGGCTACGAGCCACTGCTGGAAGCGTTTCTGCGCCCGGTTCTGGCAACGTGTCTTGCCAACAAAATACGCATCGTTGGCAATTTCGGCGCTGCCAACCCCACAGGGGCGGCGCGCTGCATACAGCGGCTGGCCCACTCACTGGGACTGGCGCCGCCCCGGATCGCCGTGATTCATGGTGACGATGTCAGCGCTCCTGAATGGAGGGCAAGGCTGGATGAGGCCACTGCCGGTGCCCTGCACGACAAAACTGTCATCAGCGCCAACGTTTATATCGGGGCCACGGGGATTGCCCAAGCCCTTCAGGACGGTGCTGACATCGTGGTGGCTGGGCGCGTGGCTGACCCTTCTCTGGTCCTGGGACCCGCCATCGCTCACTTCGGTTGGGATATGGAGGACTGGGACCGATTGGCCAGCGCCACCATGGCAGGCCATCTGCTGGAATGTGGGGCACAGGTAACGGGTGGCTACTATGCCGATCCGGGTATCAAGGATGTCCCAGGTCTCGCTCAATTGGGCTATCCGATCGCCATCCTGCTCGCGGATGGCAGCTTTCAAGTCACCAAACCACGAAACACCGGTGGACTGATCGACATCCACACAGTCACTGAACAACTGCTGTACGAGCTGCACGACCCCTGCGCTTACCTCACCCCTGATGTGGTAGCCGACATCACCCATGTGTCACTGGAACAGGTGGCCGATGATGTGGTCAGAGTCAGCGGCGTCAAGGGCCACCCCAGACCCGAGCAACTGAAAGCGAACATCTGTTTTGCCTCGGGCTGGCTGGCGGAGGCCGAAATCTCCTATGCGGGCGTGCGAGCAGAGGCCCGCGCACGTCTGGCTGCTGCGATCGTCCGCGAACGAATGGGGCATGACACCGTACTGAGGTGTGATCTCATCGGCGTCAGCAGTATCCTGGCGGATGACCGCGGCCACTGGCTGGCCAGCCTTCCAGCCGGTGAGGCCCAGGACGTCAGGCTGCGCCTGTCGCTGCGAACCGAAGACCGAGCCCTGGCCAACCGTTTGCTGCAAGAGGTGACTGCGTTGTACACCTGTGGCCCAGCCGGTGGGGGTGGGGTACGAACCCACATGCGGCCAACGTTGGGCACGATATCAGCGCTATTGCCCAGAACCCACATCCAGACGCGATACGTCTGGCTGGAGAACGCCGATGCATGAACACCAGGCATGTCTGTGGCAGGCCGCACACGGGCGCACGGGCGACAAAGGCAACCGATCCAACATCAGTATCATCGCCTGGGACCGGCAGCTCTATCCGCTCATTGCGAGCCAGATCACCCCGCAAGCGGTCAGGACGCACTTCATCCACAGACAACCCAGTGCTGTCACCCGATATGACTTGCCCCGTCTGGGCGCATTCAATTTTGTCCTGGATGACGTGCTCGATGGCGGCGTTAATGACTCACTGAATCTGGACAGTCATGGCAAGTGCCTGTCCTTTCATCTGCTGGCCATGCCCTTGGTCGTGCCAGACGACCTGAAGCACCTGCTGCGCTGGCGCCACCCCTGATTTTTCAACCCCAAAGGAGACAACCATGAAAAAAACAACCCACTCACAGCTATCACGCCGACTGCTGCTCGGCGCGGCCGTGGCCACCACTCTGGGCTTTTCGACCGCCACCTGGGCGCAAAGTGCGGCGTTTCCTTCACGCCCAATCACCTTCGTGGTGCCTTTCGCCGCAGGCAGTGCCACCGACACCTTTGCCCGTGCATTGGGGCAATCGGTATCGGAGCAGACCGGACAGCCTGTCGTGATCGACAACCGCCCAGGGGCCAGCGGCATGATTGCGGCTCAGCATGTGGCCCGGGCCACGCCGGACGGCTACACAGTCATCATTGCCACCAACACCACACATGCGGCCAATGAACACCTGTTCCGCCGCATTGCTTATGACCCCGTCAAGGACTTCGCTCCAATTACCGGGCTGGGCCAGGGTGGCATGGTCATGGTGGTTCGACCAGACTCGCCGTTTCGTTCCGTCAATGATGTGATTGCTGCTGCGCGCCAGTCCCCCGGCCGCCTCTCGTTTGCCAGCGGCAGCGCATCGAGCCGGGTGGCTGGTGAACTGTTCCAGCAGATGGCCAATGTCGAATTGCTGCACGTCCCTTTCAGGAGCAATCCCATGGGAGTGGCCGACGTACTGGGTGGGCAGGTCAACATGATGTTCACAGACACCTCCACCGGGATTCCGCAGGTCAAAGCCGGTAACCTGCGCGCACTGGGTGTGACCACGGCCAACCGCATGGAAGGCTTGCCCGACATTCCATCGATTTCTGAGGCAGGGGTGTCAGGGTATGAAAAAACCTTCTGGTTTGCCGCCTACGCCCCCCAGGCGACACCAGCACTGGTGGTTGGCCGCTTGAACGAACTTTTGCACAACGCGCTGCGCAGTGCTGGTACGGTACAGTTTTTAAAAGATAGCAGCATTACAGCCTTCCCAACCACTTCGCAAGAGCTGGCCGCATTCCAGGTGCTAGAGTCGGACAAGTGGAGCCGCATCATCAAGGCGGCTGGTATCGAGCCTGAATGAGTCAACCGCCCCGTGGCTGTAGCATGGGAACCCGGTTGATGGCCATGGCAGCGGCAGCGGTACGCGTCTCCACGCCCAGCTTGGCGTGGATGCGCTCCAGGTGTTTTTTCACCGTGGCCGGGCTGGAACCCAGGATGTCGCCAATGTCGCGGTTGATCTTGCCTTTGGCCACCCAGTAGAGCACCTCGGCTTCGCGAGCGGTCAGGCCAAAGGCCTGCACCAGGGCTTCCAGCACGCTGGCGTCCGAGGTTTCCTGCATCACGATCAACCAGTCGCCACCCTCCCCGTTCGGGCTGGCATCCGCCGGGTCACCGACCACCAGATGCAGGCGGAAGGTCAGCCGTCGCGGGCCATGTTCCAGGGTCAGGCGTGGCGGTTCAGCGGGCGTTCGATCGCTGAGCTTCAGGTCCGGCAGGTGGCGGCGCAGCCATTGCAACACCTCTGGGGGGGTATCGGGGGCTTCGGTGCCACAATATCGCAGCAACAGCTCGCGTGCCAGGGGCGTCTGCCACATCAGTCGACCATCGCGTTCACGCACTGTGATGGTGGCGTAGCCAAAGGCGTCCAGCGCATTGTGGGCCTGCTGCTGCTCCACCACCCCTTGCCGGGCCTGCCGAGCGGTCCGCAAATGCACCCCCATGCGTGCCATCACTTCCTGGGGTTTGACCGGCTTGGTCACATAGTCCACCCCGCCCGCAGCCAGCGCGTTGACCAGGTGCTCGGTCTCGGTCAGGCCCGTCATGAAGATGATGGGAATGTGCGCGGTATTCTGATCGGCCTTGAGCCGTCGAGCCACTTCAAAGCCGTCCATGCCAGGCATGAGGGCGTCGAGCAGCACC
>JAUVYR010000003.1 GCA_030602985.1 Burkholderiales bacterium | reverse complement strand
GCGGCGCATTTTGTACGCCATGCAGCGCATGGGCCTGGGCTACAGCGGCCCCAACAGCAACACGCCGGCCAAGCCGGTGAAGAGCGCCCGGGTGGTGGGCGACGTGCTGGGCCGCTTCCACCCGCATGGCGACAGCGCCGCCTACGACGCGCTGGTGCGCATGGCGCAGGACTTTGCGCTGCGCTACCCGCTGATCGACGGACAGGGCAACTTCGGCAGCCGCGACGGCGACGGCGCCGCCGCCATGCGCTACACCGAAGCGCGCCTGACCAAAATCTCGACCCTGCTGCTGGACGAGATCGACCAGGGCACGGTGGACTTCATCCCCAACTACGACGGCTCCACCGAAGAACCGAAGCAATTGCCCGCGCGTCTGCCGTTTGCCTTGCTCAACGGCGCCAGTGGCATTGCCGTGGGCATGGCCACCGAAATGCCCAGCCACAATCTGCGGGAAGTGGCCGATGCCTGCGTGGCCCTGGTCAAAAACCCGAAGCTGACGGATGATGAACTCTTCGGCCTGCTGCCGGGGCCGGACTACCCCGGCGGTGGGCAGATCATCAGCCCGGCAGCAGACATTGCCGACGCCTACCGGAGCGGCCGTGGCAGTTTGAAAGTGCGCGCCCGCTGGAAGATGGAAGATCTGGCGCGGGGCCAATGGCAACTGGTGGTGACCGAATTGCCCCCCAATGTCAGCAGCCAGAAGGTGCTGGAAGAAATCGAGGAGCTGACCAACCCCAAGGTCAAGGCCGGTAAGAAGGCGCTGACTCAGGAGCAGACGCAACTGAAGGCCAGCATCCTCGCGGTGCTGGACGGCGTGCGCGACGAGTCCAGCAAAGACGCGGCGGTGCGCCTGGTGTTCGAGCCCAAGAGCAGCCGCATCGAGCAGCAGGAGCTGATCACCGCCTTGCTGGCACACACCAGTCTGGAGACCTCGGCCTCCATCAACCTCACCATGGTTGGCCTGGACGGCAAGCCCGTGCCCAAGACCCTGCGCCAGATGCTGGAGGAATGGATCGCCTTCCGCCAGACGACCATCACCCGCCGTTCGCAGCACCGCCTGAACAAGGTGCTGGACCGCATCCACATCCTGGAAGGGCGGCAGATCGTGCTGCTCAACATCGACGAGGTGATTGCCATCATCCGCGCCAGCGACGAGCCCAAGGCCGCGCTGATCGCACGCTTTGCCTTGAGCGACCGGCAGGCCGAGGACATCCTGGAAATCCGCTTGCGCCAGCTGGCGCGGCTGGAGGCCATCAAGATCGAGCAGGAATTGAAAGAGCTGCGCGAAGAGCAGGGCAAGCTGGAAGACATTCTGGCCAACCCGAACAGCCTGCGCCGTCTGATGGTCAAAGAGATCGAGGCCGACGCCAAGACCTTTGGTGACGAGCGTCGCACGCTCATTCAGGCCGAGAAAAAGGCGGTGGCCGAGATCAAGGTGGTGGACGAGCCGGTGACGGTGGTGGTGTCCAGCAAGGGCTGGGTGCGGGCACGCACCGGCCATGGGCACGATGCCGCCGGCTTTGCCTTCAAGGCGGGCGACGGCCTGTATGGCACGTTTGAATGCCGCACGGTGGATACGCTGATCGTGATGGGAAGCAATGGCCGCGTGTACAGCGTGCCGGTGGCCAGCCTGCCGGGCGCGCGCGGCGACGGCCAGCCCATCACCACCCTGATCGATCTGGAAGCGGGTACCCAGCCGGTGCATTACTTCGCGGGCGCGGCGAGCGCCACACTGCTGCTGAGCGGTTCAGGCGGCTATGGCTTCCTGGCCAATGTGGAGGACATGGTGAGCCGCCAGAAGGCGGGCAAGGCTTTTGTGACGTTGAACGAAGGCGAAACCCTGTGTGCCCCGGCGCTGGCCAGTGGCGGTATGGTGATGCGGATGGCTGGGCAGGAAGGCGGCGTGATCGCACCACCCACTGCCCCTGAAGGTGGCGAGGCGAATGCAGCAGTGGCACCGGCGACCCACGTGTGTGTGGTGTCGGCCGGAGGGCGCATCCTGACTTTTGAGCTGAGCGAACTGAAGCTGCAGCCCAAAGGGGGGCGTGGCCTCATGCTGCTGAGCCTGGAAGGCAAGGACACGCTGGCCGGTGCGGTGGCTTATACCCGCAGTGTGCGCATCGAAGGCGTGGGCCGAGGGGGCAAGCTGCGTGACGAGACGCTGGAGATCCGCAGCCTGAACAATGCCCGTGCCGTCCGAGGGCGCAAAGGCAAAGACGCGAGCTTTGGCTTCAAGCCCGCTCGCGTGTTCAGGCTGGTGTGACGGGGGAGGGCGTGGCCCTCCCACAGGCGATTCAGGCGAGTTCGGCGATCAGCTCGATTTCCACGCAAGCGCCCATGGGCAATTGAGCGACACCGAATGCGCTTCTGGCGTGAGCGCCCACCACGGGGCCAAAGACCTGCCCCAGCAATTCCGAACAACCGTTGGTGACCAGGTGCTGTTCAGTGTAGGTGTTGGTCGAATTCACGAGGCTCAGCACCTTGACGATGCGCTTGACACCATTGAGGTCGGTCCCGGCTGCCACGCAGGCCGCATGCAGGGTTCCCATCAGATCAATAGCCACCGCACGGGCGGCCGCTTTGGCTTCATCGGTGGTCATGGTGAGTCCGGCCTGCCCCACCCAGGGTTTGCCGTCTTTTTTGGCGATGTGACCGCTCAGGAAAATCTGCCGGCCTGTTTGAACAAAGGGCAGGTAAGCGGCAGCGGGCACGGCCACCGGAGGCAATTCGATCTGAAGGGATTTCAAGGTGTCGTAAACGCTCATGCTGAGGTCTCCTTAGTTTGAGTTGACAAAGTATCCCATTCCGCTTCGGGGGCGACGGTCACGGCCACTTCAAGCCGATGGGTGCCCCCGCCCTGGATCACACCACGAAGGGGTGAGACATCACCGAAGTCACGGCCATGAGCCACGGTGACGTAGTCTTCCCCCGCCCGGTGGACGCCACAGCGGTTGTTGGTGGGGTCGAAGTCTACCCAATGATCTTCGTGGGGTACCGAGACCCAGGCATGGGAGGCGTCGGCGCCCACGAGTCTGGGCTTTCCAGGGGGGGGTTGGGTGAGCAGATAGCCACTGACGTAGCGGGCAGGCAGCCCGAGACTGCGCAAACAGGCAATCATGATGTGGGCGAAGTCCTGGCAGACGCCGCGTTTCTGTTTCAAAGCCTCCAGGGCCGGGGTGTTCACCTCGGTACTGGCAGACTGGTATTCAAAGTCGGCGTGGATATGGGCCATCAGGTCATGACACGCATCCAGAAACGGTCGGCGGGCTTTGAAGAAGGGACGCGCGTAGTCGGCAAACGCTTCGTGCCGGGGGACATACGGGGAAGGAAACACGAATTCGGCGCAGGGCTCGTAAGGAGCGTGTGCCCGGTACTGCAGCCGGTCACGCACGGTTTCCCAGCTGGGGCTGTCGTCCAACTCGGTGCCGGGTTCCGTGAGGATCAGGCTGGTGGACGTGACGTCCAGCGTGTCGTGTGGGCTCTGTAGGGAAAAAAAGGTCCGTACATTCCCGAAGGTGTCCAGGCTTTGATCCATCAGCAAGGGCTCTGGCGCCACTTGCAAAGTGTGAGCCAGCAGCAGCTGGCCAGGGAGTGTGCGGGGCTGCAGGTGCGCCACATGCTGCGCCACCACCACGGGCGACTGGTAGAGGTATCGGGTGTGATGAACGACTCGCAGACGCATGATCAGATCAGGAAGCTGCGGTTGATGCGGTCGGCATGGCTGAAATACAGATGCCCAAGCCGGTCGGACAACTCGTAGGCCGCCTGGGTACAGGACTGGAGAATTTCCAGTAAGGACAGGTAGGCCGCTTGCTGGCCCGCCGGGCCGGACAGCTCACCGCTGAGCGCGATCAGATCCCAGGCGTCCGGGTCTGGCAGCGACTGCAGCAGCGGTTCCGTGCCTGCATGGTGAGCGCTAGGCAGCTTCTTGATGCGCGATCGCAAGGTGGACAAGACCCAGGCCAGTGAGCGCGGGTTGTCGCGCTCAACGACCAGCATGTCCAGCAGGGCCACCATGTCGCGGCGTTGCTGGTACTGGGCATGGAAGGTGATGGTGCTGTCGAAGAAGGCCAGCAGCGCTTCGACGCCACTGTTTTCGTAGGCGGCTCCGGTCTGAAGTGCCTCGGCCAAGGCGTCCGATAGCGTGGCGAGTCGTTCAATATGCCGGCCTATGCTGAGCATGCGCCAGCCGTCATCGCGCATCATGCGGTCGGTCTGCGCGCCGGTAATGGCCGACAGCAGTTCGCTGGTCTCTTCCAGCGCATCCAGGGCTTCCTGCGTCGCAAATTCGTCATCCTCGCTGAGCCCCTTCATCTGGGCTGCAAATTCGGACTCCACTCGCTCAATCAGGTTGCGCTGTTCCTGTGACAGGCGCTCGCGCACGTTGTTGGCGGCAAAGCGCAGGGCACGGAGGTTGTAGCCCACGCTCTGGGCGTTGGAGTCGGCCTCCAGCATGGCGACCAGTGACCGCTCGAACACGCGAGGCGACTGGTGGGCGTCTGGCACGCTGGGCAGCACCAGGCCGTTGGCTTTGGCAGTGACGGACAGCCAATGGAGCAATTCCGGCGTGCCTTCGTCTTCGCCCTGCAGGCAGCGCAGGGCGGTTCGGGCCAGTCGCAGGCTGTTTTCGGCGCGTTCGGTGTATCGACCCAGCCAGAATAGGTTCTCGGCTGACCGGCTGGTCACGACGCGTTTCTGTAGCGCCAGGCTCAAGGTGCTGGGGGCACTCGTCAGCAGGCTGGTCCGGTCGACCTCGCCTTCAGTCAGTACCCAGCAGTCAGCGCTGCTTCCTCCTCGCTGCATGGAGGCGATGCGCTCACCACGAGGCGCCAGCCGAACCATGCCGCCGGGCAACACCCGCCAGGACTGTGGGCCGTCTGCCAGCGCAAAGACGCGCAACATGGCCGCGCGAGGTGCGATATCGTTGCCGCGCCAGGTGGGCTGTTCTGACAGCGGTAGGTAGGCTTGAATGGTGTATTCGTCCGGTTGCCGAACGATGCGACCGGTCAGTTGATCCACGCCAGACGCCGATAGGCTGGGGCCGATGACGGCCTCGCTGCCGCGGTTGAGCCAGGTGCTTTTGATCACGCTCTGCTTGAGCAGTGGCAGGCCGCTTTGCATGCTGGCGGCTTCGCCACACCACCAGGTGGCCAGTGAAGGCAGCGCCAGCGACTCCCCCAGCAAGGCTTCGCTCACGGCCGGCAAAAAGCCCAGCAAGGCGCTGGACTCCAGCGGCCCGGAGCCGGGTGCATTGGCCAGCAGCACATGGCCAGCGCGCACCGCTTGCATCAGTCCCGGAATGCCCAGTGCCGAATCGCTGCGCAGCTCCAATGGGTCCAGCCATTGGTCATCGAGCCGCTTGATCAGGACATCGACGGGTTCCAGCCCGTTGAGGGTCTTCAGAAAAACCCGTCGATCACGCACGGTCAGGTCGCTGCCTTCAACCAGATTCAGGCCCAGGTAACGCGCCAAATAGGCGTGCTCGAAATAGGTTTCGTTGTACGGGCCGGGGGTTAGCAAGGCGATTCGCGCGTCGCGACCCTTGGGTGACAGGCGGGCCAGACCTTGCATCAACCCTTTGTAGCTGGCGGCCAGGCGCTGCACCCGCATTTCGCTGAAGGCTTTAGGGAACTGGCGCGAGATGGCGATGCGGTTTTCGAGCAGATAGCCCAGTCCGGATGGCGCCTGGGTCCGGTGCGAAACGACCCACCATTGGCCATCGGGTCCTCGGGCCAGATCGAAGGCGGCAATGTGCAGCCAGGTGTCGCCAGGGGGTGTCACGCCGACCATGGGGCGCAGGTAACCGGGCTGCCCTTGTATCAGCGCAGGGGGAATCAGGCCCTGGCGGATCAGATCCTGTGGGCCGTAGATGTCAGCCAGCATCCGGTTGAGTAGACGGGTGCGCTGCAGCACGCCGGCTTCGATGGACGACCAGTCGGCCGGGGTCAGGATCATCGGGAACAGATCCAGCGACCAGGGGCGCTGCTGGCTGTGTTCATCGGCGTAGACGTTGTACGTCACGCCGTTGTCGCGCAGTTGCTGCTCCAGGCTCTGACGCCGCCGGTTCAGGTCACCAAACCCCTCAAATCCCAGGTGATCGAAAAACTGGCCCCAGTGGGGCGCAGGAGGCTCGCTGGCCGAACCGGATACACGCAACTCGTCAAAGTGACCTGGCGAGGCGGGTAACGCCAATGAATCGGCCAGCGCCGAAACGCTGGCCGGTGGGGCATCGCCATCAAACAGGGGCAGAGAAGTCTTGATCACTGCCTGCCAGTATGCCGCAGGTCCAGGGTGAACGGGAATTCCTTGCTTTGTGGTGCGGGTTGGGCCTCCATGCGGCCAGGTGTGTGACCCATCTGGAAGAAGCGGGCCAGACGGCGGCTTTCGGCCTCGTAGGCGTTTACTGGGAAGGTGTCGTAGTTGCGCCCGCCTGGGTGGGCGACGTGGTACTGGCAGCCGCCCAGGGAACGCTTCATCCAGGTGTCCACGATGTCGAATGTCAGTGGGGCGTGGACACCAATGCTGGGGTGCAGGCTGGAGGGTGGATTCCAGGCCTTGTAACGTACGCCCGCCACATAGTTGCCGACGGTGCCTGTATTTTGCAGGGGCAGGGCCCGGCCGTTGACGGTGATCACATAACGGCTGTCGTTGTAGCCGCTCACGCGCACTTCCAATCGTTCCAGCGACGAATCCACAAATCGCACCGTACCGCCCGCTGCACCTTCTTCTCCCATCACGTGCCAGGGCTCCAGGGCGTTGCGCAGCGTGAGCTCGATCCCTTGGGCCGCCACCTGCCCGATAAGCGGGAAACGGAATTCAAAGTGTGGATCGAACCAGGTTTTCTCGAACTTGTAGCCGTATTGGGCCAGGTCGTCGAGGACATCGTCGAAATCCATGCGCACGAAAGTGGGTAGCAGGAAGCGGTCGTGCAATTCGGTGCCCCAGCGCGTGAGCTTGCCGTGCCACGGTTCGTTCCAGAAGCGGGCGACCAGGGCGCGCAGCAGCAGTTGCTGGGCCACGCTCATGCGGGCATGGGGGGCATTTCGAACGCCCGCAGTTCCAGCAGGCCCAGGCGCCCGGTGGGGCCGTCGGGGCTGAACAGCTTGTCGATACAGAACTCGCTGCGGTGGGTGTTGCCGGTCACGTCCACCAGAATGTTGCGTAACGTGCGGTCCACCATCCAGGGTGGCATGTCGGCCCCGTACACCTGACGATTTATCTCGATCTGGTTCAGGGCAATTTCCAGTTCGTAGAGTTGGTCGTTGCGGGCTTCGTCCACGCGCGGGGCCTGGCTGGTGGGGCCGATGAAGAGGCCGCTGAAGAGGTAGCTCAATGACGGGTGGTTGTGCCAGTACGCAATCAGACTGGCGAGCAGTTCAGGCTTGCGCAGAAACGGGCTGTCGGCCGGGGTGGCGCCGCCCAGCACAAAGTGGTTGCCGCCACCGGTGCCGGTGTGGCGGCCGTCCGTCATGAATTTTTCAGCGCACAGGTGGATCTGGTGGGCTGCGTCGTACAGGAACTCGGTGTGCTCAACCAGTTCCCCCCAGTTGTGAGCGGGGTGGATGTTGACCTCGATCACGCCAGGGTCGGGGGTGACCTGCAGCATTTTCAGGCGCGGGTCGCGTGGCGGCGCGTAGCCTTCCAGCACGACTTTGACGCCCAGCTTGTCGGCCGTGGCTTCGATGGCGGCCAGCAGGTCCAGATAGTCTTCGAGCCGCTGCAGTGGAGGCATGAACACGTACAGGTGGCTGCTCTTGCCGCCGAGGGTGGATTCCGCCTTGGGACCATTGGCGCGTTGCGGGTCGCGCGCTTCCACGCACAGGGCCGTGCGGGTGAGCCAGGCCGCCGATTCCCCGCGCTGGGGGTAGCGGGCGCTCATGGGTTGCGCGGGGGCGGCGCCAGCCACGCCCAACCCGGCCGGATCGCCCTGCCAGACTGGGGTGTCGCTTTCCGGGTTGCCGCTCCCGTCCAGGTGCCAACCGTATTCACTGCCCTGCATGGACACCACGCCACCTTCGGCAAACCCGCCCCCCACTTGGTGCGGGGCGTACTGGTGGCGGAAGGCAGTGCCTTCGGGCAAGGCATCGCGCGGGGCGGATGGGTCCTGCTCGATGTGGTAAGGGTAGTCGCTGGCCGTGACCCAGGGCAGGGAATCCAGCGGCAGGCGGTAACCCATGGGGGAATCACCCGGGATGAGGTACATGCGCTCATCGCGGAAGAACCAGGGACCGGTGGACCATTGCGTCGTCGCCGCGCCCGTCCGCACGCCTTTGGACTGGCCATTGGAGGCAGCATGTGCCTGCAGCGGCAGCACATAGCCCACCGTTTTTTCCAGCCCCTGGCTGAAAACGCGGCGCAGGCGAATGCGCTCCAGCTCGTCGCTCAGTTTGGCGTCGAACGGGTCCACGTTCACAGGCAGCTTGCGTTCGCGCCACAGGTAGTACCAGGTGTCTTCGTAGCCGGGGGTGATGTGCTGGGTACTCAGCCCTAACTTGCGGGCCAGCGTCTGGATGAAGCGCTGGGCGTCGGCATCGGTGTATTGCGCGGGCTCGCGTTCGTCGGCAAACAGAGCCGGGTTATGCCAGATGGTCTGGCCATCCGCGCGCCAGAACAGCGAAAACGCCCAGCGCGGCAACTGCTCACCGGGGTACCACTTGCCCTGGCCCAGGTGCATGAAGCCGCCCGACCCGTATGCCTGGCGCAAACGGTGCAGCAGTTCGGTGGCGTAGTTGCGCTTGGTGGGGCCCAGGGCGTCGGTGTTCCATTCGGCGGCGTCCCGGTCGCGGGTGGCCACAAAGGTGGGTTCGCCCCCCATGGTCAGGCGTACGTCGCTTTGCACCAAATCTGCATCGACCTGCTCACCCAGGGCGTTGATGGCGGCCCACTGGTCGTCGGTGTAGGGCTTGGTCACGCGCGGCGACTCATAAATGCGCGTGACCTGCATGTGGTGCTCGAACGAGACTTCGCACTCGTCCAGGGCCCCATCGATGGGCGCGGCGCTGGAGGGTTGCGGGGTACAGGCCAGTGGAATATGGCCTTCACCCGCCAGCAGGCCGGAGGTCGGGTCCAGCCCGATCCAGCCAGCACCCGGCAGAAACACCTCGCACCAGGCGTGCAGATCGGTGAAGTCCGCTTCGGGACCGCTGGGCCCATCCACGGCTTTCACGTCAGGCGTGAGCTGTATCAGGTAGCCGGACACAAACCGGGCTGCCATGCCGACATGTCGAAGCATCTGGACCAGCAGCCAGCCTGTGTCGCGACAGGAGCCGCTGGCCTTGGTTAGGGTTTCCTCAGGCGTTTGCACGCCCGGTTCAAGCCGGATGGTGTAGGCAATGTCCTGTTGCAGTTGCTGGTTGAGTGCCACCAAAAAGTCGATGGTGCGCATGTCGCCTTTGGCGAGGAGGGTGCGGGCACGGCCCAGGTAGGCGTTGAGCTTGGGCGAGAGTTCCCCCAGCACCATATAGGGGGCCAGCTCGGCTTTTAGCGCGTCGGGGTAGGCAAAGGGCACCGCCTCGGCGTAGGGTTCGAGGAAGAAATCGAACGGGTTGTACACCGCCATTTCCACCACCAGGTCCACCGTGACCTTGAATTCTCGCATCGGCTTGGGAAACACCAGCCGGGCCTGGTAATTGGCAAATGGGTCTTGCTGCCAGTTGATGAAGTGCTCAGCGGGTTCTATGCGCTGTGAATACGACAACACCTTGGTTCGGCTGTGGGGAGCAGGACGCAGGCGCACCACGTGGGGAGCCAGATTGACCAGACGATCGTAGGTGTAGTGGGTTATATGATTCAGAGCTACATGGATCGCCATGGGAATCTTTCAAAGAAACAGGGAGTGTCAGATGAGCATCGTCATGCAGGGCCGGGTCGCGCGCCTTCTGTTGTGGATATTAGCAAGTATTGAGCCAGCTTCTGTGACCCGGCGCGTCTGAAAGTGCGTCAGCAAGTGACAGCGGTGCACGCCGGTATGCACCGCTGGTGGATGGGTGCGCTGGCTTTTCTTTTGGGTACCAGTGCCCAGCTGCATCAGGCCAGTCTGTGGCCATGGGTCTTCTACGCACTGGCCGTGGCCCTGGGTATGGCGGGGTGGCTGTGGGCCTGGCGACGGCTGCGGGGTTGCTTGCTGCTGGTCCTGGCCTTGTCAACTCTGGCGTTCGGGCTGACGGGTGCGCGCGCGGTGCTTTATCAGCAGGGCAGTCTGGCTGCCGAGCTGGAAGGTCAGGATCTGGTGGTTGAAGGCTGGATTGCCGGATTGCCCCGCCTGGGCGACACCCACACCCAGTTCGAATGGGTGACTGCTCGCGCTTGGCATGCCGGGCAGCCTGTCGAGGTCCCTCGACGTGTCCGACTGTCCTGGCGCGGAGACGGGGCGGCTGCACTTCGTCCTGGTCAATACTGGCGGCTCACGGTTCGTCTTCAGCGCCCATATGGTTTGTCCAACCCCGGTGGGTTTGACGCTGAACTCTGGATGTGGGAGCAAGGCCTGCAGGCCAGCGGTACGGTGCGCCGCGGCCGTGGCATCGAGGATCCGCGCTTGCTGGCGTCCACCTGGCGCTACCCGGTATCCCAAGCTCGTCAGGTGATGCGACATCGCTTGCTGGCGCACACGGGTGACGAGCGTGGCGCTGGGGTCGTGCTGGCCTTGCTGGCCGGCGATCAGGGATTCATTTCACCGGCGCAGTGGGACGTCTTCCGCCTCACAGGTGTCACGCATCTGGTGGTGGTGTCTGGTATGCATGTCACCTTCTTTTCCTGGCTGGCCATGACGGCGGTGGGGCTGATCTGGCGACAGGCGGGGCGATATGCACCAGGACTGCTGATGGCGGTGCCGATTCCGGTGGCCGCTGGTTGCGGTGGTGTTGTGCTGGGGCTGGCGTATGCTGTCTTTTCCGGTTGGGGTGTGCCTGCCCAGCGAGCCGTTTTCATGCTGACGGCGCTGGTGGCCTTGCAGCTCCTGGGCCGTCGATGGCCATGGCCGCTGATCTGGCTGGGTGTGATGGCACTGGTGGCGCTGATCGATCCCTGGGCCATGATGCGAGCGGGTTTCTGGTTGAGTTTCGTGGCTGTGGCGGTTTTGTTCGCCGTGGGTAACCCCTTGCAGATGGGTCTGGCAGGATGGCGGGCATCGGTCTACCGCATGGTCCGCACGCAGGCGCTGGTGACCGTGGCCCTGGCACCATTGACCTTGATGTGGTTCGGCCAGTTCTCCGTGGTGGGTCTGCTGGCAAATTTGCTGGCAATCCCCTGGGTGACGCTGGTGCTGACACCGTTGGCCCTGGCGGGCGCCGTGTTCACCCCGCTGTGGACGTTGGCACTTTGGGCCAGCGAGGCGCTGCTGGTGTGGCTGCAATGGTTGTCCAGCTGGCCCATGGCTGCTGTGTATCGTCCAGCCACGCCCTGGCCCCTGGCGCTGGTCGGCGTATTGGGCGGGGTTCTGCTGGTCAGTCGTCTGCCCTGGGCGTATCGCGGCTGGGGCGTGTTGCTGCTCTGGCCGGTGCTGGCTTACCAACCACCCCGCCCAGCGCATGGGGCGTACGAATGGCTGGCGGCCGATGTGGGACAGGGAACGGCCGTCATCGTCCGGACGCACCTTCATACCCTGGTCTATGACACCGGACCCCCCATGGGCTCCCACAGCAACGCTGCCGAGCGCGTGATCATTCCCTTGCTGCGTCGCCAGGGCGAATCTCCCCAGCGGGTCGTCATCAGCCATGGCGATGCGGACCATGCCAGTGGCATGACCAGTCTGGCGTCGGCCTTCCCGGCTGCGGAATGGCGGCTCTCGTTTCCTCCACCGCGCGACTGGACGGCACCGGCGGCTCCCTGTGTGGCCGGTGAATCGTGGGAATGGGATGGAGTGGTGTTCCGTTTTCTGCACCCCAGATCGGAGGATTACGGGTCACGCTTGTCCAGCAATGCCATGTCGTGTGTCCTGATGATCGGGCCGGCCGACAATGCCCTGCTATTGACGGGCGACATCACCATGGCTGAAGAAAACCGGCTCGCTCTGGCGTATCCAGACTTGCGAGCCCAGGTGCTGTTCGCCGGCCACCACGGCAGCAAGACCTCGAACGGCCCGGTCTGGCTGAACACGCTTCAGCCTGGCTGGGTGGTGGTGCAGTCGGGCCATCGGAACCGATATGGGCACCCGTCGGCAGAGGTGGTCCAGCGCTGGCAAGCCAGACAGATTCCCTGGGTCAACACCCCCAGTTGCGGCGCGGCCTTCGGGCGCAGTACCCAGCCCGACCGCGTCATCTGCCACCGTTCGCAACGCGCACGTTACTGGCACCATGCGGATCGCCCCTGAAAGTGTTGGATACTGTGGGGGGTGAGAGCCGTTGCAGGGTCAGCTCGGGCTGGCCTGGTAATTGCTTGTCGCCTTGGCCGACAAAAAGACCGATCTCCGGAACCGCTGACATGAGCAAATTCACCTTCGACGAAATGGATGCCGCCCCCGATCAGGTTCGGGCTCATTACCAGGCCTATGCGCAATGGCTGGCCCAGCAACCGCCTGAGCTCATGGCCGACCTGCGCGAGGAAGCGGAAGTCATTTTCCGCCGCGTCGGCATCACCTTTGCCGTCTATGGCGACAAGGACGAGGATGGCGCCGGCACCGAGCGACTCATTCCCTTCGACGTCATCCCCCGCATCATCCCTGCGCATGAGTGGCGCAGCATGGAAAAAGGTCTGATCCAGCGGGTCAATGCCTTGAACCGCTTCATCCACGACATCTACCACGATCAGGAAATCGTCAAGGCTGGCATTGTTCCGCGTGAACAGATCGAACACAACGCCCAGTTCCGTCCCCAGATGATGGGAGTCGATGTGCCAGGTGGGGTGTATTCACATATTGCCGGTATCGACATCGTGAGGGCTCCCGTGCCAGGTGGGAAGGGGGAAGCCGAATACTACGTGCTGGAAGACAACCTTCGTGTCCCCAGTGGCGTGAGCTACATGCTCGAAGACCGCAAGATGATGATGCGGCTGTTCCCGGAACTGTTCAGCCAGAACCGGGTGGCCCCTGTTGCCCACTACCCTGATCTGCTGCTGGATACCCTGCGAGCCGTGAGTCCGGCCCATACCGCCGAACCCACCGTGGTGGTACTGACCCCAGGCATGTACAACAGCGCTTACTTCGAGCATGCGTTCCTGGCCCAGCAGATGGGTGTGGAGCTGGTGGAAGGTCAGGACCTGTTCGTGAAGGATGGCTTTGTTTATATGCGCACGACGCGCGGCCCCAAACGGATTGACGTGATCTACCGCCGCGTCGATGATGATTTCCTCGATCCTATGGTTTTCCGCCCTGATTCCACCCTGGGCTGTGCAGGGTTGCTGGATGCGTATCGCAAGGGCAATGTGACGCTATGCAACGCGATCGGAACAGGGGTGGCAGACGATAAATCCATTTATCCTTACGTGCCCCAGATGATCGAGTTTTATCTTGGGGAACAGCCGATTCTGAAAAACGTGCCGACCTACATGGGCCGCAAGCCTGACGACCTGAAATTCATCCTCGCCAACCTGAAGGATCTCGTCGTCAAGGAGGTGCATGGCGCGGGGGGATACGGCATGCTGGTGGGCCCAGCCTCGACCCAGGCCGAAATCCAGGCCTTCCGCAAGGCCGTCGAGGCCAAGCCGGACGGCTACATAGCCCAGCCCACCCTGAGCCTGTCCACCTGCCCAACCTATGTGGATGCCGGCATTGCCCCGCGCCACATCGATCTGCGTCCGTTTGTGCTGAGTGGTAAAAAAGTGCAGATGGTGCCCGGTGGTCTCACGCGGGTGGCCTTGAAGGCCGGTTCACTCGTCGTGAATTCCTCACAAGGCGGTGGCACCAAAGATACCTGGATTCTGGAAGCCTGAGGAAGACCCCTATGTTGTCAAGAACTGCTGATCACCTGTTCTGGATGTCGCGCTATACCGAGCGTGCGGAAAACACGGCGCGCATCCTGGATGTGAACTACCAGACGTCTTTGCTGCCCCAGTCTGCTGGGGTGGTGCAGGTAGGCTGGGAAGGCTTGCTGCGCATCAGCGAACTCATGCCCGCTTACCAGTACCAGTACGGCGAAATCACGCCCAAGGACGTGCTGCACTTCATGGTGCGCGACGAAAACAACCCGTCCAGCATTGTGAGTTGCCTGCGTGCTGCTCGTGAAAACGCCCGCGCCGTTCGCGGCGTGCTCACCACCGAGCTGTGGGAAACCCAGAACCAGACCTGGCTGGAGCTCCAGCGCTTGCTCAAGAGCAAAAGCATCGAAAAGGACCCAGCGGAATTTTTCGAATGGGTCAAGTTCCGGTCGCACCTCTCCCGAGGTGTGGCCATCGGGACCATGTTGCAGGACGAAGCCTTCCATTTTTACCGCATGGGCACCTTCCTGGAGCGGGCCGACAACACCGCCCGGCTCATTGACGTGAAGCTCCATGCCGTCGAAACCGATTTTTATGGGGTCGCCAGCCAGGAAGACCAAGAGTTGGACTTCTATCACTGGAGCGCCATCCTCCGTAGTGTGAGTGCGTTCGAGGTCTATCGCAAGGTGTACCGCACGGTCATCACGCCAGAGCGCGTGGCCGAGCTGATGATCCTGCGCCCAGACATGCCACGCAGTCTGCTGGCCTGCATGAACGAGGTGGTCAATAACCTGCGCGCGGTCAGCAACGAGACTTCAGCGCAAACCGAGCGCCATGCCGGCAAGTTGCGTGCCGAGTTGCAATTTGCCAAGATTGACGAGATTCTGGCAAACGGGCTGCACGCCTTCCTGACCCAGTTCCTCGACAGGGTCAACATGCTGGGTAACCGCATCAGTCAGAATTTCCTGATGCCGGCTCATTGATTCCAGCATGGCACCTGTTGAGGGTGCGCTCTGCTTAATCAAGGTGCTGTCTGCAGAGTTCAAGCGCCTCAGCAAAATGCATCTGCATGACTGCCCGCTGCAAGCGGTCCCACTGGTGAGCACGGGTCGGGTCCAGTTGCATCAGTTGGTCCGTCAATGTGAGTGCTGACAGGTCTGACTGAGTGAGTGCATGGATCAGTGCGTGTAGCAGCTGGCGCTCAGCCGCTGTGACTGGTGCATGTGCCTCTGGTCTGGCAGGTGTCGGTGCGGTCTGATCCGTGTTTCTCGAGGGACGCTTGGGGTGTCTCTGCCACGCCTCTCGTGTGCCAGACAGCATAGCTTGCAGCGCTTCGTAAGCACGCTTGCTTTGCAGGGCAGGGGTTTCTGCGTTGAACAATTCCATCTCTTGCGCCGCTTGACACAAGGCTTCAGCGCCAACCACACCAGCCACTCCTTTCAAGGTATGCATGCGCCGGCGTGCCGATACCCAGTCACCCGCTTGTGCCTCCTGTTGCCAGCGTTTCATGTCGGCATCAATGGTTGCCAGTGCTTCCTCAAACAAGCGCTGCCATAGCTCTAGCCGCCCACCCAATCGCTCGATAGCAGGTTCTGCCTCAATCCAGTTTGGTACTGATGATGGGGGCGTGGGCCGCCTCCAGCGCAGAATGAGCGCCACCAAGTGGTCTAACTGAAACGGCTTACCGATGTGGTCATTCATGCCGGCCTGAAGCGCTTCTTGGCGGTCGTTGGCCATGGCATTGGCTGTCATGGCAATGATGGGGAGGCTTTGAAGGGCATGTTCTTGACGCAAGATCTGCGTGGCCTGATAACCATCCATCACCGGCATTTGAACGTCCATCAGCACCAGATCGAAGGGTCGTTCGCTGTTTTCATGCGCCAGAACGGCTTCGACACCGCGTTGGCCGTTATCTGCGAGGTGGATTTCGGCGCCCTCCACCGCCAGCAGTTCCATGGCCACCTGCTGGTTGATGGGGTTGTCTTCAACCAGCAAGAGTTTGATGCCATCCAGTCGCGATCCGCTCTTGGCGGTTGGAGCGACAGGATCTGAGCGGTTTCCAGAGGGTGCCACGGCCTGCAGCACGGCTTGTTTGAGCATCTGAGGCGTCACGGGCTTGATCAGCCGTGCATGGGCACTGGGTGTGGCCTGGCTGGGACTGACGGTCACGATCGCTGGGGCTGTTCGACCTTCCCCGCCTGTTGTCTTGAAGGCAGTGGCCGGGTCGCTGTCGGCCAGGTCAGCTAGAGGCCAGTCAGCGATCACGACATCGATGGCCTGGGACCGACGCTGAACCTCCTCCAGATGAGCCAGCGCGATTAGCCCTGAGCTGGCTTCCATGACGTTCCAGCCGAATCGCCGGGCGTAGTCTGCCAGGGTGATGCGTGACACAGGGTGGTCATCCACGATCAGCACTTGCAACGCAGCCGTGGATGCTTCGGCTGTGTCCGATGCCGCCGAATCGACGATGGGCAACTCCAGTTCGAAATCGAATGTCGTGCCTTCGCCCGGTGTGCTGCGTACATACAGCTCGCTACCCATTAACCGGACCAGGCGCTGACTGATGACAACGCCCAGTCCGGTGCCGCCGTAGCGTCGAGTGGTGGATGCCTCAGCCTGTGTGAAACCAGAAAAAATCTTGTCCATCTGCTCGGCGGTCATCCCAATGCCTGTGTCCCGCACACTGAATCGCAGGCGGACTCGTTGACTGCGCGTATCCTTCACAGAGGCGAGGGTGATGCCTATGACGACTTCACCGACTTCGGTGAATTTGACGGCATTGCCACCGAGATTGATCAATACCTGCAGCAAGCGCATGCGGTCAACCAAGAGGCAGGGCGGCACAGAGGGGTCGAGCTGCACAATGATTTCCACCGGCTTGTCGCGCAAGTTGGCGGCGAGAATCACACCCAGCTCTTGCAGCACTGGATCCAACTCGACTGGCTGCGGGTCCAGTTCCATCTTGCCAGCTTCGACTTTGGAAAAGTCAAGGATGTCGTTCAGGATGCCCAGCAATGACCGGGCGGCATTCTCTGCTTTGCGGGTGTAGTCCTTTTGGCGAGAAGATTGGGGTGTCTGGCCCAGCAACTGCAGCATGCCCAACACGGCATTCATGGGTGTACGGATTTCGTGGCTCATATTGGCCACGAACTGGCTTTTGGCTAAGCTTGCCGCTTCAGCCGCTTGCCGTGCAGTCTGGAGCTCTTTCAATACCTGGCGACGCGCCAAAGCCTGACCCACTTGGCTCGCGATGTGTTTGAGTAAATCCGATTCCTCGTGCAGAAAGGCATCTGTGCCATACGGGTGTGGCGTGTTCTTTCGCCTGAAGACCACCAATTCGCCCACTGGCTGGTCATACAACCAGATGGTTTCAGCCAGTTGCCAGGCGCTGGACGCAAAACCGGGACTGAACCTTTCGATACCGGCCAATTGGACACGTGCACAAGTGTCTTCAGGAACCATCCAGCCCGGCGGAATCAGGTCAGCGATTTTCTGCACCAATGTATCCAGTGGTAATGCATCGTCCTGCAGGGTTTCCAGGATGCGGCTCAGACAGATGTTTTCCTTGACACGTTCGCCCCGTTCCCAGGCCAGTTGAGCCAGTGTGGCCTCTCGCTGCTTGCGTTCCGTGATGTCTCGACCCGTGCCCCTGTAACCCATGAAGTGACCAAATACATCGAACACAGGGGACCCGCTGATCAAGTAGTAAGCCACCGGCTCGCCTGGGCGCTCAATTGCATATTCCAGCCCCCGGAACGGCTTGTACGCATTCAGCAGATCGCGATGCTGTGACCAGTCCCCCGTCAACAGTCGGACATGGGGGATTTCCCAGCGCTTTCGGTTCAAAGCGCTGGCATGAAGCGCCTGCCAGCGCTCTCGAGAGCCGCTCTCAAAGCGCCTGAAGACATGTTTCGCATCGGTTTCCCAGTACCAGTCGGTGGAGGCTTCTAGGGCTCCACGAAGCGTTTTCTCGGCTTCCTGTACCTGTGCCAGCAGTTGTTTGCTCTCGGTGATGTCCGTCTCCACCGCCATGAACCCTGTGACCAGATCATTCGCATCCCGCATGGGCTGGATGTCCAGATCAAGCCAATAGAGCCGCCCCGATTTGTTCCGGTTGAGCAACTGTTCACGAATGGGCTCGTGTTGTTTCAATGCGGCGCTGATGCGCTGCACGGCTGCCGGGTCGGTTTGTTCACATTGAAGCAGGTCGCCTGGTCGCTGACCCAGCATCTCCTCCAGGCTGTAGCCGGTCATGCGGAAAGTGGCCTCATTCGCCCAGACCACTCGACCCTGCGAGTCGGTAATGATCACTGCATTCACGGTACGCTGAGCCACTGTGGCGAGCCGCGACAGATCCTCGGTCATGGCGCTGATCTGACGTTCGGCCTGGCTTCGGGCGCGACCCATGAATCCAACCAGCAGCGTCATCAGCAGCGTCAGCATGAGCCCGGATACGATCAGTCCGTAAAACAGGGCTTCGTTTGCGGACTCGTCCAGCGCGATGGTGGAGCGCACGCGGATGAACAGGGGCGTATGGCCGATCGGTACATCGCGCTCCATCAGTCGACGGCCTGGACGGTCTTCCGAATTGTTGACAGCATTCAGTTCGCTGCTGAACAGCAGAGCAGCATCTGCGGCAGACGAATCCCGTAGCTCGACATGTACATCTTGGCCAAGCAGGCTCTCGAGATGCGGTAACACAGCATCCGGAAGATGCACCAGTGCCGATGCGACGCCAATCAAGGCGGTTTCACGCTGTGATGGGCTCAGGCTCGTTGGGTCGATCCTGTAGATGGGCCAGACCATCCAGGTGCTTGATTCGGTCAGCCCAGAGCCGGATGATGAAGGCCATGGCAGGGCTGACAATTTTCTTTCGCGAGCACTCCAACGGATCGACTCGCAAGCGTTCTCAGACACACACAGATTGGTGCCATGCCAATGGGAAACATCCGCATCTTGAACCGGCACCAGCCACTCCAGATGGAACGAGTCACTCTCCCCCCGCCAAGCCACAGCGACCGCGCGAAGACCGGGAAATTCCAGATCCAGCTCACGGGATTGCACAAATCGCTCAAACGTGGTCGAGTCTGCCGATGGGGATGCAGTCATCAAGCCTGCGATACCACGCAGCAGAAAGCCACTCCGAGTCAACTCCGCAACAACACCCTCCTGCACACGCTCGGCGGCCTTGTCAAACTGGAGGGTGGTGCGAAGCTCCTGATAACTCGACAGACGGGCACCGATCCAGGTGGTGGCTGAGAGCCCGACCAACAGGACCAGCAACGGCCATCCCGTCCAGAGGAGCAAGCTATTTCTGGATGGGGCGTCTTGGACGGGTGACATCAAGTCGACAAAGAAGGATTGGTCAGGCTGGCGGAATCAGCTCCAGCCGCCTGGCAGACCAGTCTAGCACGGCCACCTTGCAGTGCATGCGAGCCGCCAGCTCCGGGTAGGCCTCTCGGATGACATCGGCGGCGAATCGCTCCATGAAGCGGGCTTTCAATTCGGCGCGAGCCCGTTCCACGCCCATGGATTCATAGGGCACCGAGGCCAGCAGCAAAAAACCGTCATCCGGTATACGGCCGTGGCGCATATTGCTTTCAATGATGTGTGCTGCGGTGCGTATGGGGTGTGCCAGGTCCGGACTGTAGGGGCCCACGATCAGAGCCAGATTCGGGGTGTGGAGGAAGTCGAAGCCACGACCCAGACAGATCACCCACTCTCGGTGCTCGATGGCGAGTTCACGCTCACGCTGGGCGGTTTGAGCGCGAACGGTCTGCACATGCGCCCAGTTGCCCTTCAGCAGGGGAATCAGGTCGGCACGCATGGGCGCGGACAGATCCGGCAGCAGCGCC
The DNA here is from genome assembly GCA_030602985.1 of Burkholderiales bacterium. Taxonomy (GTDB): domain Bacteria; phylum Pseudomonadota; class Gammaproteobacteria; order Burkholderiales; family Burkholderiaceae_C; genus UBA997. The sequence goes on along the minus strand of JAUVYR010000003.1, from coordinate 40,672 downwards.
GACAGCGGCTGATCGAGCTCATCGATGGACGCAGCAGTCAGCTCGGCCACGTCCAGTGTGGCCCCGTTGGGGCCGTGTATCAGCAGGGATTCCTGGTCAGTCTCGAAGCCGCAAACCAGTGGGTAGACGGTCTGGTGCGCCTGGCCGAACAGATGAGAGACCTGGTCGCGGATGGCCCAGGCGTGCTCCATACTGGCTTGTCGGTTGTAGTGAAATCCGGCGCAACCGCGTTTCACGTCGCCCTTGGACCAGTGGTAGGTGATCATCAGCAAAACCCGACGACCACTGTGCACCATGCTCTGGACGTAATGTGTGAGGATTTCGCCCAGATGGGGCCAGCCGAGGTTGAACATGCCGCCCAGGTTGCGAAAGGGCATCAGGATGCCGGCGGGCGTCTGGGTGGCGACCGACAGGTTGATACGGCCGTCCATGCATTTCAGCGCTGCAATGGCGGTCGGGTGTTCGGCCATGTAGCGTTGCCGTGCCAGCCAGGCTTCGGGGCCCCGAAACGCCGCCCCATGCCGTTCTGCCAGCCCGAACAGCCATTCGATGCGCGCTTCGATCGGCGCGTGATGATCGATCGGACTCACCGTCTCCATAAAGCCTCCACCGCCTGCCCCAGCTCGATCACAGCCAGCGCATAGAAACTGCTCTGGTTGTACCGGGTGATGGCGTAAAAGTTGGCGGTACCCGCCACGAATGCTGCAGGTTGACCTCCTCGGGCTGGGTCCCCGTTCGGTAGGTCAACCAAGGCCAGCAGCCCCTCATGTGACAAACCCTGAGCATTGAGTCGAGCACCCAAACCGTGCATGGCCTCCGCTGAGAAGCTGGGCAGGATGCTGGGCGCCAGCAGGGTCTGCAAGGCCTCGGGCGTGGCCTCCAGTTGGACCGGGAAGTGGGTGGGCATGCCGGTTTGCCAGCCAAATGCCTGCATGTAGCGTGCCACCGATCCGATCGCGTCAGCGGCACTGCTGCTCAGGTCCACCCGGCCGTCGCCATCAAAATCGACCCCATAAAGCGACCAGTTGCTGGGCATGAACTGAGGCAGGCCGATGGCACCCGCGAAGCTGCCGCGCCACTGCGTCGGGGGCACACCGGCTTCGCGGCTTTTGCGCAGCAGCGCCTCGAGCTCGCCAGTGAAGAAGGTCGCGCGTGCCTCTGCACGTGGGTGTTCAGGCGGAAAGTGAAAGGCCAGCGTACTCAAGGCATCGAGCACACGGAATGAGCCCATGTGCTGACCATACAGGGTTTCGACCCCGATGATGCCGACGATCAGCCAGGCCGGGACGCCGAACTCGGCTTCGGCCCGCTGTAGCCAGGCATCGTTCTCGCGCCAGAACTGCAAACCGGCCTGGATGCGACGAGGCTCGATGAATCGCCCGCGATACACCGTCCAGTTGCGGGGGGTGCCGCTGGGGGCTGGTGTCATCAGCCGAACCACTTGGGCATTGAATTCGGCGGCTCGTATCCAGCGCTGGGCCCAGTCGTCGCTCCAGCCCTCGCGCTGGTCCAGCGCCTGGGCGAAAGCCAGGGCTGGCGCGTGTTGGGCGAAAGCGCCTGTGGTTTCCGTGACACGGGTCTTGGATGGTGACCCTTGCGCCCAGGCTGGCACGATCAGCCCCAAACTCAGAGTAAAAGCCAGCAGCGTGCGCAGCATCCGCCCAACCATGGGCCTGTGCGGACGTGCAGCCCTTGGCAGGCCATCTGTCGACCGTTGGGTGGAGACCAGGGATGCGGCGTGATCAGACATCAGGGAAGGCGAGGGGGTGATAACAAACGGAATTGCTTTTTCAAGCTGGATAGCGACACTGTACCTTGTGGATCGTAACGCTGGGCCTCCAGTGCCAGCAGCCATTGTGTCCAGGTGTGTCGAATCGCGTCGGGCCAGCCTGCGTGGCGCACGGCGTCCGCCATCTGCCTGGGTGTGGCATGGCTGGCAATCGGCAATCCCGCGCGCCGCAGCCGTTGGCGGGCCGCTTCCAGCAGACGCAGCCAGGGGTCGTGGGTGGCACGATTCCAGCCTGCCCACAATGCCCCGGCCAGGCTGGCCACGACCAGTACCCCGGCCAGTGCGTACAGCAGGTCTGTCCAGCTCGGAGACTGTACGCCCAACCGTCGCAGCAGGTCCAGCTGACGACTCTGCGTGTAGTTCAGTACCCACTGGTTCCAGCGGTTGTTGGTGGCTTCCCACAGTGCACGTACGCGCAGCAGCAGGTTGGGGTTGATCTGCATCAGCGTGCCAGCCAACACACCAGGCGGCGCACTGAGTCGCGACAGATCCAGCGTACGGGAGGGGGCAACGTAGGCGGTGGGGTCGATGCGTGTCCAGCCCCGATCGGCCAGCCAGATTTCCGCCCAGGCATGCGCATCGCTCTGCCGTACGGTCCAGACCCCATCCACCGGGTTGCGTTCCCCACCGTGATAACCCGTTACCACGCGGGCGGGAATGTCCAATGCACGCATGAGGATCACGAAGCTGGACGCGATGTGTTCGCAAAAGCCTTGCTTGCGATCAAACCAGAACTCATCGGCCGAATGGCGCCCGAAAATCCCAGGCTCCAGGGTGTAGGTGAATCCCCCGGTCTGGAGTTCACGCAGCACATGTTCGATCAGCACGCGGGGCGACTCCGGAAAACCGTACTGACGCTGCAAATCCAGCGCCCATTGCAGCGTGCGCGGATTGAAACCCGCCGGCAATTCCAGGTCGAGCTGCAGATCGAGTGCTCGCACTGCGGGGCCATGCCGGAAGTCCGGAAAGGCGACCGCATCAAACCGGATGACGTCGGTGATGGGGCGACGCAGCAGCCACTGAAGATCGGGTGTGGCCAGGGGTGGCTGGCTGACAATGGGACCGACCTGTGGGGTGGCTTCCAGGGTCATCAGCCAGGGTCGGTTGCTGGGCTCCATGGTCAGTCGGTAAGGAATGCCCTGGCCAGCCACCTCGACGGGCAGTTGCGTGGCCAGTGTGGGCAGGGCCATGGATGCCTCGGGGTTGAAACGGGGACGCCAGGTCACCCCATCAAAGGCGCTCAGCACCGGCCCGCGGAAGTACAGCTGGTCTTGTGGGGGGCGTTGGCCGCCAGCGAATTCCACCCGAAAGGCGATACTTTCATCCAGTGCCAGGCGCGCAATCTGGCCCACCTGCATCTGCCCGGACAGCCCGCTGCGACCCAGCGAGCTGTCCGTCGGAATCCCCCAGAGCGGTGCAAACCGGGGGAACAGCATGAACAGCACCAGCATGATCGGTGCGCCCAGCAAGGCCATACCGCCCGCCCATCGGGCCGCTTGGGCGATCGACGGGCGTCCCACAGGCATATGTGCCAGCACCAGCCCTGTCAGCAGCCCCAGGAGGGCGATCAGGATGCCCATGGCCGTGAGCAAGGACTGCGAATGGAAGAAGTGGGTCAACAGGGTGAAGAAGCCCAGAAAAAACACCACAAAAGCATCGCGACGGGCGCGCAGTTCGAGGGTTTTCAAGGCCAGCAGAACCACGATGAGGGTCACGCCTGCTTCATGCCCGATGACCGTCTGGTGGCTGAAGAAGGTGCCGCCCAGCGCCACCAGCAGCAAGGTCAGCCGTACCGGCCAGCCAGGCAGCGCCTGGTGGCGCACCGCGAGCCAGCCGCGCCAGACCAGCACCATGGCGGTCAATCCCGTGCACCATGCAGGAATGAAAGGGGTTTGCAGGAGAACGATCCAACCGATCACCCCCAGCACAAACAACGTATCCCGGGATTCGCGGGGCAGATGACCGACCGCTCCCAGGCGATCCGAGAGGTGGGTCAATGGCATGCCAGGGCCTCCAGGCAACGCTGCTGATGTGCCGGGCCCTGGTTCGGGGCGATGTCAACCTGTGGCAGGCGCAGGCCGTAGTGCAGACCCATCTCCTCGGCTTGCAAGACCCAGGCACACAGCCGGGAACGCTGGCCTTCTTCGTCACTCAGTCCGCAGGTGGCTGCATCGAGCCAGAGGTCCGCACTGGATGGCCGGCTGAAGTCACGGCTGGCCCATTGCGCCGGGTTGTCGTCGCCGAGTCGAGCGGCTTTTTTCCAGGCCACCCACTTCAGCGGATCGCCACGGCGGTAGGGCCGTAAACCGTCCACCTCGTCGCTGCGTGCACCGGTCTGGGTACCCAATGCCGGGCCGTCGTCCGGGTGCGCTATGCGTGGCAAGGGGGGGGCTGGGGTTTCAGGGGCCGGATACACCCAGACCCTCGCTGAAGGTTGCCACCAGTGCCAGACACGAAAAGTACCCAGCGGAAAGCGTGTTTCCACGGCCACGGGAGGGATGGGCCACTGGCCGCGCGCGGAGCAGGGCCAGCGGAGTTCCACGGCCTCCGCTGAATGGGCAGGCACGTCAGCCCAGATGGGTTCGCCGGAGGAGGGCTGCGCACCCCACCAGCTCAAGCCGATGGCGTAGCGGTGCTTGCCGCTGGGGTTGTGTAAGCGAACGGACACGAGAGCCGGTTGACCCGCGAAAACCGCCTCACCCGGCTGCGCACTCAGCTGCAAGCCGCGCAGATTGTTGTGAGCCACATGCATGCCGACGACCGCGCAGCCAGCGATGAGAAAGGTGAGCAGATAGCCCAGGTTGAGCTGGTAGTTGATGCTGCCCACGAGCAGCAGCAGCAGCGTGATGGCCAGCATCCAGCCGGCTCGCGTCGGCAGGATATAGACGTTGCGGTGAGTCAGGGTGGACTGAGGGGTGGCGGGCAGGCGCTTGAGCCACCACTGACGCCACTGGCGATTCCATGACCCGGTCATCATCATTCGCACGGGTGTGGGCTCAGGGCAGCGGCGTGGCGTCCAGCATGGCCTGTACCTGTTCGCGTGCGCCTCGGCCGGACGATCCCACCGCGACGAGACGATGGGCAGCGGTCTGGGGCAGGATGAGTGCAATGTCATCCGGGGCCACATAACGCCGACCTTCTATCAGGGCACGCGCCTTGGCCGCCCGCAAGATGGCAAGACCGGCACGAGGGCTCAGACCCTGAACAAACCACTGTCCGTTGCGAGTCGCGTCCAGCAGGTCCTGCAGATAAGCAACGACTGTGTCGGCCGCCTGCACCTCCAGTACCGCTGCCTGTAGCTGGGCCAGCTGTGGGGCGTCGAGCAGGGCCGGCAATGCATCCAGCAAGGCGCGGCGATCCTGACCCAGCAACAATTCCCGCTCGGCCTGCCTGCTGGGATGGCCCAGGTTCAAACGCATCAGGAAGCGATCCAGCTGGGATTCCGGCAAGGCATGGGTGCCCAGCTGATCATGCGGGTTTTGAGTGGCGATCACAAAAAACGGGTGTGGCAAAGGCCGGGTCGCTCCCTCGACCGACACCTGTTTCTCTTCCATGGCTTCAAGCAGGGCACTCTGGGTTTTCGGGCTGGCCCGGTTGATTTCATCGGCCAGCAGCACCTGAGCAAACAGGGGGCCGGGATGGAAGACGAAGGCCTGTTTCTCCCGCTCGTAGACCGACACACCGGTCAGGTCGCTGGGCATCAGGTCCGAGGTGAACTGTACCCGTGAAAAGGCCAGGCCGAACGTGCGAGCCAAGGCCTGGGCGAGGGTGGTCTTGCCGACACCCGGTACGTCTTCAATCAGCAGGTGGCCGCCTGCCAGCAGGCAGGTGACGGCATCACGCAGGGCGGGGTCCTTTCCCACGATCACCGTGGTAAGCTGGCGGAGTAATGAGGAGATGATGTGTTGCGGCGCATCCATGACGTGACGATACCGGAAAAAGGCAGCCATGAATTCCACGGGTTATTTCTCACACCGAGCCTGTCTGAAACACGAAATGGGGCTTGGGCACCCGGAATGTCCGGAGCGTATCGGCGCCATTGAGGATCGTCTGCTGATCACGGGGTTGGGCGATGCCCTGACGCGCCGTGAGGCGACACCAGCGACGACGGCGGACCTGGAGCTGGCACATGATCGCATGTACATCGCTTCGGTCCGCGGCCTGACCGATGAATTGCGCGAAGCCATTCTGGCCGGAGGGCCCGGCCATCGTCAGCTGGATCCCGACACCGCCATCAACGAGCATTCCTGGGAGGCTGCGCTGATGTCGGCCGGGGCGGCCATCAATGCGACCGATGCGGTGCTGGCGGGCGAGATGCCCAACGCCTTCTGCGCGGTGCGTCCGCCGGGGCATCATGCATGCCGAGACAAAGCCATGGGATTCTGCCTGTTCAACAACGTCGCTGTCGCCGCGAAATACGCGCTGGAGCGTCATGGGCTGAAGCGTGTGGCGATTATCGATTTCGACGTCCACCACGGCAACGGCACAGAAGACATCGTGGCTGGGGATGACCGCATCCTCATGTGCAGCTTTTACCAGCACCCGTTCTATCCGGAATGGCCGCATGCCTCCGCCCCCAATCTGGTGAATCTGCCGGTGCCTGCCTACACCAAGGGCATGGCTATCCGGGAACTGGTGGAGGCCGCCTGGCTGCCTAGGCTGGACGCGCACCGCCCCGAAATGATCTTCATCAGCGCCGGGTTCGACGCTCATCGTGAGGACGACATGGCCCAGATGGGGCTGGTGGAGCAGGATTACGTCTGGATGACTCAGCAGCTGATGCAGGTGGCCCAGCGTCATGCGCAGGGGCGCATCGTCAGCATCCTGGAGGGCGGCTACAACCTGAGTGCGCTGGCCCGCAGCGTGGAAGCCCACATCCGTGTGCTCGCTGACGTTTGATCGTTAAATAAGGACAGTCATCCATGAGCCACGCCGAACCGCCCATTCTCATTCACGCGCACGACGAACGCGGTGTTCATTCCCTGACCCTCAACACACCCAAAGCTTTCAATGCCTTGAGCGAAGCGATGTTGACGGCCTTGTCCTCGGCTCTGGACACCATCGCCCGCGACGGGCATGCGCGCGTTGTCGTACTGGCTGCTGCCGGCAAGGCTTTTTGCGCGGGTCACAACCTCAAGGAAATGAAGGCCCATCCCTCGCAGGCCTATTACCAGCAGCTCTTCGCCCAGTGCTCGCGCATGATGATGCAGATCCAGCGCTTGCCGGTGCCTGTGATCGCCAAGGTGCAAGGCCTGGCCACGGCAGCCGGCTGCCAGCTGGTGGCTCAATGCGACTTGGCCGTGGCGGCCGAGGAGGCCCGTTTTGGCGTGAACGGGATCGATGTGGGCCTGTTCTGCGCCACGCCCAGTGTGCCCCTGGTGCGCAATGTGCCAACCAAAGTGGCCATGGAAATGCTGTTGACGGGTGAGTTCATCTCCGCCCAGGAAGCCCAGGCCCGTGGCCTGGTCAATCGTGTGGTCAGTCTGGACGAGCTCGACAGCGCGGTCGACGCTTTGATCCAGGCGATTCTGGCGAAACCGCGCATGGCGATTGCCATGGGTAAAGCGGTTTTCTATCAGCACCGTGAAACAGGGATTGAAGCGGCTTACCAGTTGGCCGGCCAGACCATGGCATGCAACATGGCGCATGAAGTTGCCCAGGAAGGGGTGCAGGCCTTCATTGAAAAACGCCCCCCCATCTGGCCCACCTGACCTGACCGGATACAGCAGTCGGATTTGGGGTTGCATGGCTCAAGATGCCCCCCTATAATCACAAAAAAAGAACGGTCGTTCGTTTTTTTGAGCGTAGAATATTGACGTTTACGTAAACGTCAACTCGAAAGTGTTTCGATAACCACCTCTACAGGAGCAAGGCATGAAGATTCTGGTCCCCGTCAAACGCGTGGTGGACTACAACGTGAAAGTTCGCGTCAAGGCGGACGGCACGGGTGTGGACATTGCCAACGTCAAGATGAGTATGAACCCGTTTGACGAGATCGCGGTGGAAGAGGCCGTTCGATTGAAAGAAAAGGGTGCGGCGACCGAAGTCATCGCCGTGTCTTGTGGGGTGACGCAGTGCCAGGAAACCTTGCGTACCGCCATGGCCATCGGCGCCGACCGTGCCATCCACGTTGAAACCGACGCGGAACTGCAGCCGCTCGCCGTGGCCAAGCTGCTCGCCGCCTTGGTGGCCAAGGAGCAGCCTGGCCTGGTGATCCTGGGCAAGCAGGCCATTGACGACGACGCCAACCAGACGGGCCAGATGCTGGCCGCGCTGACCGATCTGCCGCAGGCCACATTTGCTTCCAAAGTGGACGTGGCGGATGGCAAAGCCCAGGTGACGCGTGAGATTGACGGCGGTCTGGAGACTCTCTCGGTCAGCCTGCCCGCCGTGGTCACCACCGACCTGCGCCTCAACGAACCGCGTTATGTCACGCTGCCCAACATCATGAAGGCGAAGAAAAAGCCGCTGGAATCGGTCAAGCCCGAAGACCTCGGCGTGGATGTGACGCCCCGACTCAAGACCCTGAAGGTTGCTGAGCCTGCGGGTCGCAAGGCAGGCATCAAAGTGTCTGATGTGGCGGCCCTCGTGGACAAGCTCAAGAATGAAGCCAAGGTCATCTGACGACGTACGGAACAAGGAAGACACATCATGACCACTCTTGTCATTGCTGAACACGACAACGCCTCCATCAAAGGCGCCACCCTCAATACCGTCACTGCGGCCGCTGCCTGCGGGGGCGACGTGCATGTGCTGGTCGCTGGCCACCAGGCCGCTGGTGCGGCACAAGCGGCTGCGCAGATCGCCGGTGTAGCCAAGGTTATTCATGCCGACGGTGACAGCCTCGCCCATGGTCTGGCCGAGAACGTGGCTGCTCAAGTTCTCACCATTGCCAACCAGTACACCCACATCCTGTTTCCGGCAACGGCCAGCGGCAAAAACGTGGCTCCCCGCGTGGCCGCCAAGCTGGACGTGGCGCAGATCAGCGACATCACGCAGGTGATCAGCGCTGACACCTTCGAGCGTCCCATTTATGCCGGTAACGCGATTGCCACTGTGCAGAGTACAGACGCTATCAAGGTGATCACGGTTCGTACCACCGGGTTCGATGCGGCCGCCCAGGGTGGCCAGGCAGCGGTGGAATCCGTGGCCGCCGTGGCCGACGGTGGCAAGAGCGCTTTCGTGGGCAGCGAGCTGGCCAAGAGCGACCGCCCTGAACTGACGGCCGCCAAGATCATTGTCTCCGGTGGTCGTGCCCTGGGCAGCAGCGAGAAGTTCGACGAGGTCATGACGCCCCTGGCCGACAAGCTGGGCGCCGCGCTTGGCGCCAGCCGCGCGGCTGTCGATGCCGGCTACGCCCCCAACGACTGGCAGGTCGGCCAGACCGGCAAGATCGTGGCGCCCCAGCTGTACATTGCCTGCGGTATCAGCGGGGCCATTCAGCATCTGGCGGGCATGAAGGATTCCAAGGTGATCGTGGCGATCAACAAGGACCCCGAGGCCCCGATCTTCAGCGTGGCGGATTACGGCCTTGAAGCCGATCTGTTCGCGGCGGTGCCGGAACTGGTCAAGTCGCTCTGACCCTCATCCTCAGTCAAGGGCATCGTTCGCGATGCCCTTTTGAGTTGCCTTTCTGGAGACAAGTTTCATGACATACAAAGCCCCGATCAAGGACATGCTGTTCAACCTGCAGCACCTGGCTGACCTGGAGCAGGTGGCCCAGCTGCCCGGTTTCGAAGACGCCGGTCTGGAAACCGCCCAAGCCGTTCTGGAAGAATGTGCCAAGCTGAACGAAGATGTGATTGCCCCGCTGAACTGGGAGGGCGACAAATATCCCTCTTCATTCCATGACGGCAAGGTGACGACCACCCCCGGCTTCAAGCAGGCGTTCAAGCAGTATGCCGAAGGGGGCTGGCAAGGCCTGCAGCACCCGACCGATTTCGGCGGTCAGGGTCTGCCCAAAACGATCGGCGCGGCCTGTGGTGAAATTTTGAACAGTGCCAACCTGAGCTTTGCTCTGTGCCCGCTGCTGACTGATGGTGCCATTGAGGCCTTGCTCACGGCCGGTACCGACGAACAGAAAGCGCTCTACCTGCCCAAGATGATTTCGGGTCAATGGACGGGCACCATGAACCTGACCGAGCCCCAGGCGGGCTCCGACCTGTCGCTGGTCCGCACCCGGGCTGAGCCCCTGCCGGATGGCACGTACAAGATTTTCGGAACGAAAATCTACATCACCTATGGCGAGCATGACATGGCCGAGAACATCGTCCATCTGGTGCTGGCCCGCGTCTCGGGTGCCCCCGAGGGGGTCAAGGGCATCAGTCTTTTCATTGTGCCCAAGTTCATGGTCCAGGCCGATGGCTCTATAGGCGCACGCAACGATGTGCATTGCGTGAGCATCGAGCACAAGATGGGCATCAAGGCCAGCCCCACCGCCGTCCTGCAGTATGGTGACCACGGCGGGGCGATCGGTTATCTGGTCGGCCAAGAGAACCGCGGGCTGGAATACATGTTCATCATGATGAACGCCGCCCGTTACGCGGTGGGCGTTCAGGGCATCGCGGTGGCTGAACGGGCTTACCAGAAGGCCGTGCAGTACGCGCGTGACCGCGTCCAGAGTCGTCCGGTGGATGGTTCCCTGAACACGGCAGCGCCGATCATCCATCACCCAGACGTCAAGCGCATGCTCATGACCATGCGTGCCCTGACTGAAGGCTGCCGGGCCATGGCCAGCATCGCCGCGTCGGCCTTTGACGCCGCCCACAACCACCCCGATGCCGAAACGCGCCAGCAAAACCAGGCGTTCTACGAGTTCATGGTGCCGCTGGTCAAGGGTTACAGCACCGAGATGAGCCTGGAAGTCACCTCGCTGGGTGTTCAGGTCCACGGCGGCATGGGCTTCATCGAGGAAACCGGCGCCGCTCAGTACTACCGCGACGCCAAGATCCTGACCATCTACGAGGGCACCACCGCCATCCAGGCCAACGACCTGGTCGGTCGCAAGACCGCACGCGACGGTGGTCAGGGCGCCAAAGCGCTGAGCCAGCAGATCGAAACCACCGAGGCCGATCTGGCTGTCAGTGGCAGTGCGCACGCACTGGCCATGCTCAAGCGCCTGAAAGCGGCACGCGAAGCGTTCATCAGCTCGGTGGATTTCATCGCTGGCCAGGCCAAAAGCGATCCCAACGCCATTTACGCTGGCAGCGTCAACTATCTGATGCTGGCAGGCAACCTGATGGCGGGCTGGCAGATGGCCCGTGCCCTGCTGGTGGCCGAGCGCGAACTGGCGGCTGGAAATGACACTGCATTCATGCAGGCCAAGATCACGACAGCCCGCTTCTACGCCGATCACATCCTGACCCGTGTCCCGGGCCTGCGTGATGCCATTGTCGAGGGAGCGCCTGGCGTGACCGAGATGGCTCTCGAATCCTTCTGAACCGGAGTCTGCATGTCCTCATTGCCACCCGCGCTGCAGCGCGTCCCGTTTCCGGTGATCGGCTCCCCGCTGTTCATCATCAGCAATCCCAAGCTCGTCATTGCCCAGTGCAAAGCCGGCATCGTCGGTTCCATGCCGGCTCTCAATGCCCGCCCGGCTTCCCAGCTGGACGAGTGGCTGGCTGAAATCACCGAAGCCCTGGCGGCTCACGATCAGGCCCATCCCGACCAGCCGTCTGCGCCGTTTGCGATCAACCAGATCGTGCACAAGAGCAATGACCGGCTGGAGCATGACATGGCTCTGTGCGCCAAGTACAAGGTGCCCATCGTCATCACCAGCCTCGGTGCCCGGGAAGACGTCAACCAGGCGGTGCACAGCTGGGGCGGCGTGGTGTTACACGACATCATCAACAATTTCTTCGCGCGCAAGGCGATCGAAAAAGGAGCCGATGGCCTGATCGCTGTGGCCGCTGGAGCCGGAGGCCACGCGGGGGTGAAAAGCCCGTTTGCGCTGATCCAGGAAATCCGTCAGTGGTTTCAGGGACCGGTCGCGCTGTCTGGGTCCATTGCGACAGGCGATGCCGTCCTGGCCGCCCAGGCCATGGGGGCCGACTTTGCTTACATCGGGTCCGCGTTCATCGCCACTGACGAGGCACGCGCCTCCGAGGAATACAAGCAGTGTGTGGTGGACAGTAACTCTGATAACATCGTTTACAGCAACTTGTTCACGGGCGTGCATGGCAACTACCTGAAGCCTTCAGTCAAAGCGGCCGGTCTGGACCCTGATAACCTGCCGGAGAGCGATCCCAGCAAGATGAATTTCGGGGGTGATGCCAAAAAGGCCTGGAAAGACATCTGGGGATGCGGCCAAGGTATCGGGGCCGTGAATGCGGTGGTGCCCGCTGCTGAGCTGGTGGCCCGGCTGAAGCAGGAATACGCTGCATCGCGGGCTCGTCTCGCGCTTTAATCGGCCAATGGTCTTTCTGGAAGCCATGCCTGGGCTGCGTCCAGGCATTGCTCCAGAACATCGGCTTGATCGCATGGCCACACCCGTCGATAAGGCATGCTTCGCAGCCACGTCAGCTGCCGCTTGGCCAGTTGCCGGGTGGCCGCTGTGCCCAAGTCCCTGAGGCGTTCGGTCCATTGCGGGCCAGCATCGTGATCGTTTGCCGGGTTCAGTTCATCCAGCAACTCCCAGGCCTGTCGGTACCCGACGCAGCGCATGGAAGGCAAGTCCAGCGATAAATCGCTTCGTGAACGGAGTTGACGGACTTCATCGATCAGGCCCTCATGGAGCATCGCGTCGAATCGCTGGGCGATGCGCTCGTGCAACCACCGCCGATCGCTGGGCTCCAGTGACCACATGAGTCCCGGCAATCTATCGATCGTCGGCCCACTTGTGTCTGCATTCGGTTCCAGCGAAGCGCGCGAGTGATAGGAGGACAAGGGTTTGCCCGTGGCTTCGAGCACTTCCAGCGCACGTCCGATGCGTTGAGAGTCGTTGGGCGAAAGCCGGGCCGCGGTGATGGGGTCAAACGCCGACAGATGTGTATGCAAAGCGGGCCAGCCTGCCTCCTGCGCCCAAGCCTCGATTCGGCGGCGGATATCGGGTTGCGCTGGCGGGAGATCATCCAGTCCATCAAACAGCGCCTTGAAGTAGAGCATGGTACCGCCGACCAGCAATGGGAAGCGTCCTCGGGAGCGGATGGCGTGCACCGATGCGGTCGCATCACGAACGAATTCGGCCGCGCTGTATGACTCGGCCGGATCGCGGATATCCAGCAAATGATGTGGCACGGCCGCGCGCTCACTGGCGGTGGGTTTGGCTGTGCCGATGTCCATGCCGCGATAGACCAGTGCCGAATCCACACTGATGATTTCCACTGGCCATCGCGCAGCCATGGCCAAGGCAAGTGCAGTCTTGCCAGAAGCGGTGGGGCCAGCAATCGCCAGCCAGGCAGGGCGCAGTTGGAGGCTCACGGCTGTCGTTGCGGAGCCGGGCGGATGTCACCGAACCGGGGCACCAGGATCCAGGCGACAGCGGCGATCAGGCTGGCCCAGAACCACAGGCCATTGGTCAACGGACGCACAGTGGCATCGTCCACACCCACTGGCATGGTCTGCCCCAGCCATTGCCCCATGCCGAAAGCCGCCACCATCATCAGAAAACCGCTGAGGGCAGAAGCGGTGCCAGCGGCCTCCGGAAAAGCCGAGACAGCGCCGCTCTGTCCGCAGGGCTGGTGCACCCCATGCGCCAGAATGAAGAGGTAGTAAGGCAGCATGATGGTCCAGACCCCTTGCCAGCCCAGCCATCCCATGACGCCCACCAGCGTACCGCCGGTCAGCGTGAAGGCAGCTGCGACGGCAACCGTGCGCCGAACGCCCAGGAGCGGAATCAGCCGACGGCAGATGATGGTCCCCGTGATGTAAACCAGCGACATGGAAAACATCAGCAGCCCATACTGGGTTTTGCTCAGTCCCAGGGCGTTGATGAACACGAAGGACGAGGTGGCCAGGAAGGTGAACAGACCCCCGTAAGACGTGGCGGCGAGGAGGGTGAAGGTCCAGAAGGTGGGGTGTTTGAGAATGCGCGCCCAGGTCTGAATCAGGTCACGGGGGTTCAGTGCCTGCGGGTTCGGGCGAGCCAGGGTCTCTTCGAAGCGGAGTGCCACCAGCGTGAGGGCCAACGCACCAAAAACGGCCAGTGCCCCGAGAGCGGCACGCCATCCCAGCCAGTCTGAGAGCAGGCCACCCAGCGGCGCACTGATACAAGCAAGCACCCCCAGGCCGGTCAGTCCCTTGGACATCATCCGTGCACCTTCCACAGGGCTGTACAGGTCGCGGACAATCGCGCGGGCACACATCACGGCCGCCCCCATGGCGCCGCCTTGCACACAGCGCCAGACCAGAAGCTGCTCCATGGTCGAGGCAAAAACGCTTCCAATGGAGGCCAGTGTGAAGGCAGTCATGCCCCACAGCAGAATAGGGCGTCGGCCAAAACGGTCTGACAAGGGCCCCCAGACCAGTTGCGAAAGCCCAAAAGTGAGCAGCAGACCGGTCAGGGTCAGTTGGGCCTGGTGCATGCTGGCACCAAAGCCCAAGGTCATGGCTGGCAGGGCAGGGAGATAGAGGTCGGTGGCGATCGGCTGCACCCCCAGCAAGAGGGACAGCATCAGCACCACCATGCCCGTACGCATGGGCACGCGGGTATCAGTCGTCATGCGGCGAGCGTACCAGAATGCATCGTCAACCGACCGAGCGCCAGACCTGTTCGGCCGCAATCAGGTCCAGCGCCGCAAACCCGACCGATTTGAATACCGTGATGGTATCGGCCTGGGTACGCCAGGGGTCACGGCCCGGCGCGGCCAGATCGGCCAGTTCCGCTCGGATGTCTGAGGCCTGGATGTGCCCTTGTGCGATGGCCTGGAACACCTCACCGCCTTTTTCGAGAACAGCGGCTCGCAGATCGGCATAGACCTCCGCGCGGGCCATGAGACTGGGCTCGGCTTCGGCCATGCGGGGCGTGAATGCACCCACCAGCCCCAGATGGGTGCCCGGTCGTATCCATTCCGTCCGGATAAAGGGTTGGGCGGCGGCTGTGGCGGCGCACACCACATCCGACGCAGCCAGCAAGGCAGGCAGGTCGGTCATGGCCTCGGCCTGGAGTCCGTGAGCCCGCATTGCAGCAGCCGCAGATGCCGCCTTGTGTGTGTCCCGTCCCCAGACCCGGACGCATTCCAGTGGCAGAACGCTGGCGTGGGCCAGCGCCATGGGTACAGCCAGACTGCCGGTGCCCAGAACCGCCAGCGATCGGCTGTCCGGGCGGGCGAGGTGGCGGGCTGCGAGTGCAGCGGCCGCGGCGGTTCGACGCTGGGTCAACTCCGTGCCATCCATCACCGCCAGGGGTTGACCATCGACGCAAGACAGCAGCACATAAACCCCGGCGATGGTCGACAACCCTTTGGCACCATTGCCTGGCCAGAAAGACACCAGCTTCACCCCGGCTTGCTGCTGGGGACGCCAAGCGGGCATGATCAGGACGGTGCTGTCGTCGTGATTGGGCTCGAAATGGGTGCGTAGAGGGGATTCGATCGGGGTCTGCAGACCCTGCGCAAGCGCCTCCACCAGCACCGGGTAGGGTAAGGCCTGCGCCACGGCAGCTTGGTCAAACATTCGCATGGTAGCAATCCATTCAGGCAGAGAAAGCGTTTGGGGTCGTTCGCGGATGGGTGGTGCTGACCCATAAAACCACGGCATCCTGGGGGCTGACGCTCAACAGCCGGTGCCCCATCAGGCTGTCGAGGTAAGCGCAGTCACCCTGGCGCAAGCGCTCCGGTTCGTAGAACTCGGTCAACAAGTCCACCTCGCCCTGCAGCACGTAGAACATTTCTTCCCCCTCGTGGCGGCTCCATGCGGGGGCGTCATCGCCATAACGCGCCGTGACCACCGTGCGAAACGGGATCATGCTTTTGTGCGAGAGATCGTTGCACAGGAATTGATGATCGTAGGCAGGGGTCCGGAACGGCTGACCCTGCCCGGCGCGGGTGATGCTGCGGCGACCCGCCCCCCGGTGCCCGCCTGTGTCAGAGGTGGATGAGCCAAACAGCTGGCTGATATCCATCCCAAACCCATGCGCGAGTTTGAGCAGGGCATCATAGGTGGGTGACATCTGCCCGTTCTCGATTTTCGAGAGGGTGGATCGCGCCAGTCCGGTGGCTTGTGCCGCTTGTTCCAGTGTCCAGTCACGATCCCGCCGCCAGCCACGCAGACGGGAGCCCAGTGGGTGGGTTTGCAGTGCCGCAGGAGACAGCAGTTCCATGATTCAGACGTCGAACTTGACCCCTTGGGCCAGGGGCAGCTGGTTGGAGTAGTTGATGGTGTTGGTGGCTCGTCGCATGTAGGCTCGCCAGGCGTCCGAGCCCGATTCGCGCCCACCTCCGGTCTCTTTCTCGCCACCAAACGCACCGCCGATTTCGGCCCCCGAAGTACCGATATTCACGTTCGCGATACCGCAATCCGATCCGGTACAGGACAGGAAGCGCTCCGCTTCCTGCAGGTTCAGCGTGAAGATGGCCGACGACAAGCCCTGGGGCACCGCATTTTGCAGGGCAATCGCTTCGTCCAGTTCGTCGTAGCCCATCACGTACAGAATCGGGGCAAAGGTTTCATGGTAGACCACTGGGGTTTGACCCGGCATCTCCACCAACGCCGGGGTGACATAGTAGCCCTGCGGGAACCGATCGCTCAGCACACGCTCTCCGCCAAAAACAACCCCGCCTTCGGCGCGTGCCTGCGCCAGTGAGCGCTGCATGGCCTCGAAGCTGGCTGCGTCGATCAAGGGGCCGACCAGGGTGCCTGTTTCCAGCGGGGAGCCTATGGGCAACGCCGCATAGGCCTTTTTGAGTTGTGCCACCAGTGTCGTCTGGATACTGCGATGCACGATCAGGCGCCGCGTGGTGGTGCAGCGCTGGCCTGCCGTCCCGACGGCAGCAAACAGAATGGCCCGCACCGCCATGCCCAGATCGGCAGAAGGAGCCACGACCACAGCGTTGTTGCCGCCCAGTTCAAGCAAGCACCGACCAAAGCGCGCTGCCACGATCGGCGCCACCTCCCGGCCCATGCGGGTGCTGCCAGTCGCAGAAACCAGCGCGACCCGCTTGTCGTTCACCATGACTTCACCGACATCTCTGGCACCCAGCAGAACCTGTGATAGACCTTTGGGTGCCTGATGCCCCTGCGCCTGAAAGCGCTGTATCGCCCGCTCAAACAGGGCCTGAGAAGCCAGTGCGGTCAACGGCGTCTTTTCGGACGGTTTCCACAGCACGGCATTGCCGCAGACGATGGCCAGCGCCGTGTTCCAGGACCACACCGCCACCGGAAAATTGAAAGCGCTGATCACACCCACCACCCCGAGCGGATGCCAGGTTTCCATCATCCGATGGCCCGGACGCTCGCTGGCGATGGTCAATCCATACAGCTGGCGTGACAGACCCACCGCGAAATCGCAGATGTCAATCATCTCCTGGACTTCACCCAGGCCTTCCGACAAGATCTTGCCTGCTTCCCAGGTCACCAGCTGTCCCAGATCCGCCTTGGCTAACCGCAGTTCTTCGCCAAACAGGCGAATCAGTTCTCCCCGGACAGGCGCGGGCACTTGCCGCCAGGCTTCAAAGGCGGTCTGTGCCTGCGTGATTTTGTCCTGCGTGCTGCTGGGGGTGTCGGGTTGCAGACGCGCCAGGCAGCTGCCGTCAATGGGTGAGTGAGAGACCAGGCCACCCGCCTCCGTCTGGTGGGTGACGCCCAGCCGCTGCAGCAGTTCGGCGACTGGATGTAAGGAGGTTTTTTCTGCTGACATGACCATGACTCCAGATAGAATGTTTCGTAAAAGAAAATTTGTTTCCTTCATTCTATATTTTTTCTTCAAGGATACGCGTATCATGGAACACGCCGATGTCGTGATTGTGGGGGGAGCTGCCGTTGGCAGTGCGGCTGCTTTTTTCCTGATGTCCCAGCCTGACTTTCAGGGCCGTGTGCTCGTTCTTGAGCAGGATCCGACCTACGCCCAATCAGCCACAGCGTTGTCTGCGGCATCCATCCGCCATCAGTTTTCCACGCCAGAGAACATCTGGCTGTCTCAGTTTGGCAGTCAGTTCATTCGCCATATTGGAGACTATCTGGCCGTGGGTGACGACGTGCCAGACGTCGGTTTTCATGAACGCGGGTATCTCTTTCTGGCGACCTCGGCGGGTTTGGGGGTCTTGCACGCGAACCACCACATACAGATCGCACAACAGGTGGATGTGGCGCTGCTTACCCCTGAAGACATCCGGCTGCGCTACCCCTGGATGCAGGTCGATGACCTGGCAGCTGGATCACTCGGGCTGTCCGGCGAAGGCTGGCTGGATGCCTATGGGCTGATGCAAGGCTTGCGTCGCAAGGCGATCTCGCTCGGGGCCGAATACCGGTCGACCCGAGCCTTGCGACTGCACCGAGAAGGGGGACGCGTGTTGTCGGTCAGTACGTCTGATGGCACCGAGGTGGCTTGCGGCGCGGTGATCAACGCGGCAGGCACGGGTGCCAGGGCGCTGGCGCAGACCGCTGGCATCGATTTGCCGGTCGAGCCACACAAGCGCAGTGTGTTTTATTTCACCAGCAGCGCGCAGCTACCGGATTGCCCGATGGTGATCGACCCGACGGGTGCCTATTTCCGCCCGGAAGGCGAAGGTTTCATCGCTGGGATTGCCCCACCGGATGACCAAGACCCGGCGTGCACGGACTTCGATGTGCAGCATGAGTTGTTCGAGGAGGTGCTCTGGCCGATCCTGGCCGCTCGCGTGCCCGGTTTCGAGGCCTTGCGGCTGCAGCGCAGCTGGGCCGGGCATTACGACATGCATGTGCTGGATCACAATGTCATCCTCGGGGCCCACCCGGATGTTGACAATCTGTTGTTCGCCAATGGTTTTTCCGGTCATGGCATGCAGCAAGCGCCCGCAGTGGGTCGCGCCCTCTCAGAATTGGTGACGTATGGCGAATACCGGACCCTGCAGCTGCAGGCCTTTGGCTGGCAACGTGTGCTGGAGCAGAAGCCCCTACGCGAGATCAACGTCGTCTAGACGGCCTGCTCAGATCACGCCCTGTGCCAGCATGGCGTCGGCCACTTTCACGAAGCCAGCCACATTGGCACCATCGACATAACTGACCGAACCGTCGGCACGCTGGCCGTGGCGCACGCAGGCGTCATGGATGCCCACCATGATCCCGTGCAGGCGCGCGTCCACTTCTTCGCGCGGCCAGTTCAGCCGCATGGCGTTCTGGCTCATCTCCAGACCGGAAGTGGCCACACCACCGGCGTTGCTGGCCTTGCCCGGCGCGTAGAGCACGCCGTGGTCCTCGAACAGTTTCACCGCCTCCATGGTGGTGGGCATGTTGGCACCTTCGGCCACGCATTGCACGCCGTTTTTCAGTAGCGTGTGAGCATCTGAGGCGTCGAGTTCGTTCTGTGTGGCGCAGGGCAGTGCCACGTCCACCGGGACGGCCCAAGGCTTGACGCCGGGTTCGAACCGGGTTTTCGTGCGGGCCGCGTAGTCGCTGACACGGCCATACAGGTGGTTCTTCACCTCCATCAGCTCGGCCAGTTTCTCGGGAGTGAAGCCGTCCTCGTCGACAACGCTCCCGCTGGAGTCCGACACGGTGATCACCTTGGCCCCCAGGGCCATGGCCTTTTCCACCGCATACTGCGCCACGTTGCCCGAGCCAGACACGCTCACACGCAGACCATCAAAGCCCATGCCTTTGCGCTTGAGCATTTCTTCGGCGAAGTACACGGTGCCATAGCCCGTCGCTTCGGGGCGGATCAGGGAGCCCCCGAAGCTCAGGCCCTTCCCGGTAAACACACAGTCGGCCCGGTTGCTGAGCTTTTTCATCATGCCGGCCATGTAGCCCACTTCGCGGCCACCGACACCGATGTCCCCGGCTGGTACGTCGGTGTCGGCCCCCACATGCCGGAACAGCTCGGTGACGAGCGCCTGGCAGAAACGCATCACTTCGCCCGGGCTCTTGCCTTTGGGGTCGAAATCGGAGCCACCCTTGCCACCGCCCATGGGCAGCGTGGTCAGCGCGTTCTTAAAGGTCTGCTCGAAGGCCAGGAACTTGAGGATGGACAGGTTCACCGAGGGGTGAAAACGCATGCCGCCTTTGTACGGGCCGATGGCCGAGCTGTGCTGGATGCGGTAGGCGCGGTTGACCTGCACATCGCCGTGGTCGTTCACCCACGACACGCGGAACATGACCACACGCTCGGGCTCCACCAGTCTGTCCAGAAGCCCTTGTTCGGCGTATTTGGGATGCTGTTCAATGAAGGGCCATAGGCTTTCCATGACCTCGGTCACGGCCTGCAGGAACTCGGGCTGGCCGGGGTTGCAGAAGGAAACGTGTGCCAGGAAATCGTGCAGGGAGGCGTATTTCATCAATAAAGCCCAAGGTCGTATTGCTTATGCGGGATATGCATTTTGCACGATTTGTGGGTGGCTATTCCCGCTATTGGGGCAATATGTGGAATCAAAGATGCATGTTGCACCAAAGTGCATCATGAAGTCTCAGCGCCCGCGCAAGAACAGCGCGTCCAGTTCCCTGAGGGTCAGCTGTCGCCAGGTGGGGCGACCGTGATTGCACTGGTCGCTGCGCTCGGTGGCTTCCATCTGGCGCAGCAGGGCGTTCATTTCCTCCAGCGTGAGGCGGCGGTTGGCGCGGACGGCTCCGTGGCAGGCCATGGTGGCCAGCAGCTCGTGTCGTGCGCGCTGGATCACGGTGGCCGCATCGTGTTGAGCCAGCTCGGCCAACACGCTGCGCGCGAGTTCCACCGCATCGCCCTGGGCAAGCGCTGCCGGTACCGCCCGCACGGCGAGGGTTTGCAAGGAAAACGGGGTGATGTCCAGCCCCAGGCGCAGCAGCGTGGCTTGATGCGCCTCGGCGGTGGCCACTTCGGTGGGCGTGGCTGCAAAGGTGGCAGGGATCAGTAGCGGCTGGCTGGCCAGAGGTTGTTCCCCCGCCGTGTCCAGCTGGTTCTTCAATCGTTCATAGACGATGCGTTCGTGGGCGGCATGCATGTCCACCAGCACCAGCCCATGTGCGTTTTCGGCCAGCAGATAGATGCCATGCAGCTGCGCAATGGCGCGGCCCAGCGGCCATGTCTCGCTGGTGGGCGCGGGTTCTGGGACTGTCGGGGAGGCGGGGGTAGAAGCCTGCCACAAAGCCCGCAGGTCGCTCACGGCTGTGCCGCTAGGCGTTGTAGCTGATTCAGAAGAGGGCGACCAGTCTGGCGAGGGATAGGTCACACGCACATCCAGACCCATCTGTGTCTGCGGGGTGAGCACGGCCTGCCCATCTGCAGGTGCTGGCGGTGGGCTGAAAGCAGCCATGGTGCTGGCCTGCGCGGCCCGTGGTGTGGCGAGTGCCTGCTCGATGGCCCGGTGCACCGCCTGATGCACTTCCCGGCCATCCCGAAAACGCACCTCGATCTTGGTCGGGTGCACGTTCACATCCACACGGGTGGGGTCGATGTCGACAAACAGCGCATAAACCGGCTGCCGGTGCCCGTGCAGCACATCTTCATATGCGCTGCGCACGGCATGACTGATCACCTTGTCCCGCACGTAACGACCATTCACGTAGGCAAACTGGCGGTCGGCCCGGGCACGCGCCGTATCGGGTAAGCCGGCATAGCCCCAGACCTGCAGACCACCCGATTGCCATTGCAGCGGCAGGCTCTCGTTCAGGAAGTCTGGGCCCAGTACATCACCCAGGCGTTGTCGAAGGGCGGCCATGGGCTCAGTGGTGGCGCTGCCCGGGGCGCGCCATTGTTCGATCAGCTTGCCTTCGTGCCAGACCGTGAAGCTCACATCGGGACGCGCCAGGGCATGGCGTCGCACCGCCTCCAGGCAATGGGCCAGCTCGGTTGCATCCGATTTCAGGAACTTGCGCCGCGCCGGCGTTGCGTAAAAGAGTTCACGGACCTCGACCGTGGTGCCGGAAGGGCGTGCAGCCGCGGTGATCTCGCCGGTGCGGCCATGCAGCATCCAGGCGTGAGGGTCTTTGCCATGCGCACTGCGCGACAGCAGGCTGACTTCGGCAATGGAGTGGATGGCGGCCAGCGCCTCCCCCCGGAAGCCCATGGTGTCCACCGCTTCGAGCTCGGCCAGGTTGCGGATTTTGCTCGTGGCGTGACGTTTCAAGGCGGTGGTCAGCTCTTCGCGGGCGATGCCATCGCCGTCATCTTCCACGGCGATCAGCCGCACCCCTCCAGCCAGCAGGCGCACGGTCACCTGGGTGGCGCCGGCATCCAGGGCGTTGTCGACCAGTTCACGCACGACCGAGGCTGGTCGCTCCACCACCTCACCCGCCGCAATCTGGCTGATCAGCTCATCAGGCAGTTCCTGAATGGGGCGGCGGGGTTGTCGATGAGGGCGAGGGGTAGGGGCAATCACGGGCGGATTGTATGGGGATGGAGGGAGACCCATCCATCAAACCTGACGGTTGCGTGCCAATGGAGGGTTCTGCGAGAAATAAGCCACGATACCGCGCAAGATAGCGTCAGCCATTTGGTTCTGGAAGCGAGGATCGCGCAGGCGACGTTCTTCCTCCGGGTTGCTGATGAACGCCGTCTCCACCAGGATGCTGGGAATATCGGGTGCCCGCAACACCGCAAAACCGGCTTGCTCGACCTGCGGTTTGTGCAAGGGACCGATCCGGCCCAGCTCCTGCAACATGAATTGCGCCAGACGCAGGCTGTCGTTGATCTGTGCAGTGGTGCTCATATCGAGCAACGTGCGTTGCAACTCCGCATCCCGAGCGCGTACGTTCACGCCGCCCACCAGATCTGCGGCGTTCTCACGATCAGCGATCCATTGAGCCGCCGCACTGGTGGCGCCCCGTTGGCTCAATGCGTAGACACTAGCGCCGCGTGGACGTGGCGTGTAAAACGCATCGGCATGAATGCTCACAAACAGGTCGGCTTCCACCCGTCTGGCCTTCTGGACGCGTACATGCAGCGGTAGAAAGTAATCACCGTCACGGACCATGAAGGCGCGCATGGTGTGCCCATTGACCTGAGTGCGATTGATGCGGTCGCGCAGTTTACGGGCGATGGCAAGGACCACATCCTTTTCACGGGTGCCTCCTGGTCCGATGGCTCCCGGATCTTCCCCGCCATGACCCGCATCCACCGCCACCACGATCAGGCGATCCGAACGCCCGCCTGTCGTTGGGCTGTCAGGGCGCTGCTTGGCCGCAAAACCCGGCCGAGTCTCGGGGGCTGCTGGCCGTGGGGCCGCCGGATCGGTCGCGATCGGTCCCGGGGGTGGAGGCGGGTGGTCCGGTGGTGGCCGTGGGGTTTGATCCTGGGTTGGGGGCAATTGCGCGATCAAAGCGCCCAGCGGGTCGTCGGCAGCCAGGGCGGCCTGTGCTTGATCCAGTTCACGCAGGCGCTGGGCAATGAGTTCCTCCAGTGGGTCACGTGGCACTGTCGGATACAGGTCCAGCACCAGCCGGTGCTGATAGGCGGCAACCGGTGTGAGCTGAAAGACCTGCGGCGTGATGGGCCGTTTCAGGTCGATCACGATACGCACCACATTCGGTGCGTTTTGTGCCACCCGAATACCTGCAACGTTCGGGTCCTCGGGGCTGACATGGCCGACCAGATCGCGGAGCGCCGTGGACAGCTGGATGCCTTCGATGTCCACCGCCAGCCTGGGAGGGTCGGCCACGAAGAAGGGCGTGGCTTGCAGCGCGGTGTCGGATTCGATGGTGATGCGCGTGTAGTCCGGGGCTGGCCACATGCGAACGGCCACGATCGCTGCGGCACCCGCCTGGGTATGGATACCGAATGACAATCCCCCGGTGCCAGCCAAACTCAGAAAACGGACAGCGGTACGACGCTTCATGCAGTCAGGGCGCTCAACAGTTCCAGCCCGGTGGGGCTGAGCGCCTGGAATTGGCACAAACGGTGTTCATCAGGGCGGGCTTCTAGCGCAACATGCAGATCAGGTGGAGGCAGGCAATCGACCGCTTTCTCGGGCCACTCCACCAACTTGAGGCCGGGCGCCGCGAAAAGTTCGCGAAAGCCGGCGTCTTCCCATTCACGGGGATCGTTGAATCGGTAAAAGTCGAAGTGGCTGATGGCCAAGCCCTGAGCCCAGGCGGTAGAGGGCGGGGCGAGATGCGGCTCAACAATTGCATAGGTGGGGCTTTTGATGCGCCCCTGCACACCCAGGGCACGCAGTAGGTGTCGAACCCATGTGGTCTTGCCTGCACCCAGATCGCCTTGTAGCCAGATGATGGCATCAGTCAGGGCAGAAGAACCGGCCAGCCGCTGCGTCAGTTCGGCCGTTCGGGTCTCATTTTCCGCAATGATCAATACTTCCTTCAGGGGCGTGATTCGGGTCATCCGTACCTACAATCTGCTCTCATATGCTCGATCCTACCCGCTTTGTCACGCAGATTCGCGCCTGGGCGAGTGATCTGGGATTTTCCCAGATCGGGGTGGCATCGATTGATCTGTCGTCGGCTGAGCCTGGCCTGCTGGAGTGGTTGTCCCAAGGTTTCCATGGTGACATGCATTACATGGCTGCCCATGGCCTCAAGCGCGCCCGGCCTGCTGAACTGGTGCCCGGCACGGTCAGCGTGATCACCGCCCGCATGGACTACCTGCCCCGCGACACCCCTGCAGGCTGGCAGGCCGTCGAGTGGTCGCGCCTGGAGCGACCGACCGAGGGGACGGTATCGGCCTACGCCAGAGGGCGTGACTATCACAAGGTGCTGCGCCAGCGCCTGCAGAAGCTGGCCGACCAGATGCGGCAGGTCCTTGAGCAGGCGCCTGCCCCGTCGTCGTTCCAGGAGCCGTTTGCGTATCGGGTGTTCACGGATTCCGCGCCGGTGCTGGAGGTTGAGTTGGCGACGCGCAGCGGTCTGGGTTGGCGCGGCAAGCACACGCTGGCACTGAACCGCCAGGGAGGGTCCATGTTTTTTCTGGGCGAGATTTTCGTGAATCTTGCCTTGCCAGTCACTGCCCCCGTGAGTGTCCATTGCGGACAATGTCAGGCCTGCATCACGGCCTGCCCGACGGGGGCCATTGTCGCGCCCTACCGGCTGGACGCCCGACGGTGCATCTCCTACCTGACCATCGAGCACGCGGGCCCGATTCCCGAAGACTTGCGCCCCTTGATCGGCAATCGCATTTACGGCTGTGACGACTGCCAGCTGGCTTGTCCCTGGAACAAGTATGCGCAGACCAGTACAGTCCCAGACTTCGATGCCAGAGAGGCCATGTCCTGGGTCTCCCTGATTCAGGCCATGAAGACCTCGGAAGAGGACTTTCTGCGCCTGACAGAGGGATCAGCGATACGCCGGATCGGGCACGAGCGATGGCTGCGCAACGTGGCGGTGGCCCTGGGCAATGCGCTTGCACACCCCTTGCACGCCTCAGAAGCCCAGGCCATTCGACAGAGCCTGCAAGAACGCCTCATCCACCCGAGCGATCTGGTGCGTGAACACGTGCAATGGGCGTTGGCGCAAGACCATTAAGATGATGATCATGAAAGACTTGATCGATGTTCAACGCGCGCTGGCCGATTGGGGTCGATCGGGCGTGCGTTGGCTCATCAACTGGTGGCAGATCATCCATCTCGGTGCCGTGATTCTGGTGCTGGCGGTTTCGCCGTCCAGTTACAGGCGCGATCGCTGGCCTGCACTGGCTCGGCACCTGTACCTGGCCACTGCCCCCTTGCTCCTGGGATTCACCTTGCTCAGTGCCTTGCTGGGGCTGGTGCTGATACGCATCGTGGTGGTGACCGCCATGAGTTATGGACTGTCACAGTACGCGGTCGAAATGGTGGTTCGTGTCCTGGTCCTGGAGCTGATTCCGCTGGGGGCGGCCTTGTTTGTGGCGCTGCGCATCACGCTGCCGCAAGGGGCTGAACTGCGGCGCTTGCGACTGAGTGGTGAGTTTGACAACATGGCTGCCCAAGGCCGCGACGTGCTGCATGAAATGGTGCTGCCACGCGCACTGGCGGGTATGTTCTCCGTGTTCATGCTGGCGGTGCTGAGCTGTGTGGTGTCGGTCGTGCTGGCCTACATCAACATCTACGGCTTCAACCCCTGGGGGCTGCCTACCTACACCCGCATGGTCGGTCAGGTTTTCAACCCGGTCGTTACCCTGATCTTCGTCTTCAAGACGTTCTTCTTTGCGCTCACTGTGGCGCTCATTCCTTTGGCTTCCAGTTTGTATGAAGCGCCCACCCCGTCGCGAGTCGCCACGGCAGAATTACAGGCGCTGGTTCGAATGTTCCTGTCACTGCTGATGATCCAGCTCGTGTCCCTCATGGGCAACTACTATTGAACGCATGACCCAAGACACATCGGTCGATCAGACCATCGAGCAAGCCAGGGTGGCGAACGTCGAGTTCAAGGCCGCCTTGTTGCTGCTGACCATGCTGGCCATGATCGTGGCATCAGCGGCTTATCTGCTGTACGCCCGCGGTCTGTTTGAGCCCACTCAGCGGCTGGTGCTGATCGCGGATGATTCTGAAGGCGTCTCCGTCGGCATGGATATGACGTTTTCGGGTTTTCCCATCGGGCGGGTGCGCCGCATCGAACTGGGTGCGGATGGCACTGCTCGCATCCTGCTGGATGTTCCTGAAAAGGATGCGCACTGGCTGCGCGAAACCAGCGTGTTCACCATTGAGCGCAGTCTGGTGGGGGCCACCCGCATCCGTGCATTCACTGGCCTGATGGACGCTCCACCATTGCCGGACGGCGCCGAGCGTGTAGTCCTCAAAGGGGACGCTCTGGCCGATATCCCCCGACTGGTCAGCAGCATCCGGGATTTGCTGGATCACCTGAACCAGATGACCTCCAGCCAGTCGCCGCTCAACGCCAGCCTGCGCCAGCTTCAGATCGCGATGGAGACCCTCAATGGGCCGCAAGGTGCTCTCGGCCTGCTGATGGGCAACACCGCTGACCGGGATCGCTTGTTGGGTGTGTTTGATGAGGCCCGCGCACTGGTGTTGCGCCTGGAGTCTGTCGCCAGCCGAACGGAGTCCATTGTGGGC
Organism: Burkholderiales bacterium; assembly: GCA_030602985.1. Taxonomy (GTDB): domain Bacteria; phylum Pseudomonadota; class Gammaproteobacteria; order Burkholderiales; family Burkholderiaceae_C; genus UBA997. The sequence continues at coordinate 13,843 of JAUVYR010000003.1, read as the reverse complement.
AATGCCGATCGCCGCCTGTTTGGTGATGACGGACTCATGACCGATACCCAGGCATCTGTTCGCGAGGTTCAGGGTCTTCTGGCGGACGCACGGCAGAGCTTGCAAAAGGTGGATGCGGTTCTGGTGGAGGCATTGGGGATTGCCGAAAACACGCGCACAGCCACGGTCGATCTGGACGCGCTGCGTGCCGAAGTGGAGTCCAGCTTGCGTCAGGTGGAGCAACTGGTCAATGACATCCAGCGCCGATGGCCATTTGCCCGCGATGCGGAGATTCGCCTGCCATGAACACATCTCTTCTTGTCCGCTGTGGTGTGCTGGCTATGTGTCTGGGTCTGAGTGCCTGCAGCAGCGCGCCGCCCGTGCCCGACTGGCAGCTCAACGCCAGGCAATCGGTCGAAAAGGCCACGCAGGCCGATTTGCTGGGCCTGTCTCGCGTGGCTGATGTCGAATGGCGCCGTGCCGTTGAAGAAACGCGTCGAACCGCTGACCCGGCCCGCATGGCTCGAGTGGGTCTGGTGCAGTGTGCGGTTCAGCAGGCGTCACTGGCCCTGGACGGTTGCGCTCTCTGGCGGGCGCTGGAAGGGGAGGCCGCCCTGGTCGATCAGGCGTACGGTCGCTACCTTGCTGGTGTGCCCCGTCCTGATGACATCGCCGTGTTGCCTGCCGCTCATCAGCCCATGGCACGGCTCATGCTGACAGACTCGCCCCCGTCTGTGCCAGCCGCCTTGACCCAGATGCCTGACCCTCTCAGCCGTCTGGTGGCGGCCAGCGCATTGCTTCGCGCAGGCATGCTGGATCTGGATGGTGTGTCCGTGGCGGTGGAAACAGCTGCAGAGATGGGTTGGCGGCGCCCGCTGGCTGCCTGGTTGGCTTTGCAGGTGCAGCAGGCGCAAGCGCAAGGGCAAGATGACCTGTCTCAGCGTGCTCAGCGTCGGCTGGATTTGCTCACCGCAACGGCAACAGCACCCCCAGCGCCAAGGGCAGACTGAGGACGCCCAGGGCGGTGGATAAGGTCACCAGACCCGCGACATAAGGGCCGTCGTATCCCATGCGAGCCGCCAGCACATAGCAGCTCGACGCGGTGGGTACGGCTGAAAACATCAGCAGCACCAGGGTTTGTGTCGGGTCGAGCTGCCAGGCAATCGCCACGCCCAGCGCCAGAACAGGCAAGCCCAGGTGTTTCAGACTCAATACCGCGACTGCGAGTGACTTGGCTTGCACCATGCTGCCCAGTTGCATACCGGCGCCCGCGGCCATCAGGCCCAGCGCCAGCGATGCCTGGCCAATACGGTGGGTTGTCGGTTGCAACCAGTCAGGTATCGACAGTCCCGCGATGTTGAACAGCAATCCACTCACTGTGGCAATGATGAGTGGATTGCGAACCAGTTCACGCAGAAAACCTTGTTGTCCGTGTCTGGCCATCGGGTAAACCGCTCCCACATTGAACAAAGGCACGCATACGCCAATCAGCACCGCTACCAGAGGCATGCCTTGCGGCCCAGCGACACGGTCCACCAGCGCCAGCACGATGAAGGAGTTGAAGCGAAAACCAATCTGCGCGCTGGCGGCATGCAGGCGGGAATCGACATGTCGGCCCAGCAAGGGCCATTTGGGCAAGGAATAGGCCAGGGCAATGCCCACCACACCCAGGGTCAGGCCTGCACCCATCATGTGCGTGGCCGACTGCCACTCCAGCGGCGTGCGAACGATCGAGTGAAACAGCAGAACCGGGAAAAGGAAAAAATAAACCAGACTCTCGATCGGCTCCCATACCTTGCGGTTGAGTGCCGTGAAGCGGCATAGCAGATAGCCGCACAGAATCAGGGAGAAATCAGGAAATAGCAGTTGGGCAAAGTTCACCGCCAACAGCATAGCAAAGACGGCGGAACCATTTGGCGGAAATCGTGCCAAAATCCTGCGCCTCATTCATCGGCCATCGTTTTTTTGTTCAGTGCCGTTTATTTTCTGGATATTTATTTATGAAGACCAAGTTTCATCTGTCTAAACGGACGTCGTCCCGGTTTGGTCAGTCCTCATCCTACGGCCCATCCGGTCAGTCGATCGCCCTGGTCGACGAGCGTTATCTGAGCTGGCTGCTCAGCCAGCAAACGCCGACGCCTGCAGGCCCTTTGCAGCGCCCAGCCTTGCTTTCGGTTTTCGGCGGCTTGGCCCGTCTGGCCGGTATGGAGGCAGGTCTTGCCCGCTTGTATCTGTTCACCGACCACCAACCCACCGACCTCCTGGATGATGTGGTCCTGCGTATGGTGCCCGCCCACGCAACAGATGGCGGCTTGGGGCTGGTTCGTGCTCTGGGCCTGGAGCTCACCCAACTGGCTGCCAGAGGCGGCTACCAGACCGTCTTGGTTGCCAGCGATGACGAGCGCCTGATTCCTTATATTGATGAGGCGCAATGGCGGGGACTCAAGGTGGTCATGGTGACGGACGAGTCTTCCCAGGACTTCAGCAAGTTGATGTCCGATGACCCCAGCTGGGCCCGTTTGCTGATGCAGGCCGACCGGCGTGTAGCCCTTCAGGAACCCGCCTGGCAGGCCCTGACGACGGCGGGCAGCAGCTACTTCCCCGTCTACGTGACTGAGCCAAACAGTCGGGATCAGGAGCTCGGTCCTGAACTTGACGCTTACTCGAACCAGTCGCCCTCTGATGAATGGCGCGCCCACGTGCAGAAAGTGATCGAAGACTGGTGGCGCGACGAAACCCCGCACGCCAAGCTGGACCTGTACGAGGAAATGCAGAACAGCCAGGGTGTTCCTCCCGAAACCGACCGTCATCTCCTGTTACAGGTGCGCCGCGAACTGGCGCGAACCTTGAGCTTTCCAGAAAAGAAGGCTATGCGGGAGATGATCCGTTCGGTGGTTCTGTCGCAGGCACCTGCGGTGGATGAAGCGGTTGATTCCTGAACCGGATGACCAGACGGACAGTGACCTGTCCCGTGAACTCGGGCAGGAGCTGGCGGCCTGGTTTCACACGCCTCCCGGTCAGTACATGCTGGCCTGGGAACAGGCGCAGCTGGATCAAGCGGTAGTTGATCGCTTCGGTTTCAATGCCCTTCAGCTGGGCCTGCCCGACCTGGATGCCCTCAGAGCCAACCGGATGCCTCACCGATGGTTGTCCGTGCCAGAGTCGCTGCACGATGCCTCCACGCGTCGTGTGGCGCTGATCAATCACGCGGCAGCACTGCCATTTCCTGAGTCCAGTCTGGACCTGGTGGTTTTGCCGCACACGCTTGAATTGAGTGCCGATCCCCACGCGGTTTTACGCGAGGTGGAGCGTGCGCTCGTGCCTGAAGGCCGACTGGTGATCTGTGGGCTCAATCCTGTCAGCCTCTGGGGCTTGAGGCAATTCCGTTCTCATCTCATGCACCGGGTGGGGCTGGGCGAAACCCGATTGGCCAGACGTTTCCTGCCAGAAGTGGGCGATTTCATCGGCCCCTGGCGCTTGAAAGACTGGCTCAAGCTCTTGAGTTTTGAAGTGGAATCTTGCCGCTATGGCTGCTATCGACCCGCAGTACGATCCGACAAGTGGCTCCTGCGCTGGGCCTGGATGGATCGTCTGGGTTCCCGCTCCTGGCCATTTTTCGGGTCTGTCTATTTTCTTGTGGCGGTCAAACGCGTCAAAGGCATGCGCCTGCTTGGTCCGGCATGGAAGCCTCGCCGGGCGGCGTCGGCACCGATTGCCGTGACCCAGCGGCCATCCTTGAATGGTCGTCAAGCGCCATCATCCCGATCACACCTGTGAACCACGTCATCATTTATACCGACGGTGCCTGCAAAGGCAATCCCGGCCCGGGCGGTTGGGGAGTGCTATTGCGATCCGGGGCGGTCGAAAAAGAGCTGTTTGGCGGTCATCCTGCTACCACGAACAACCGCATGGAGTTGCAGGCGGTCATTGAAGCCCTGCGAGCACTGAAGCGGCCCTGCCGCGTCACGCTGTTTCTGGATAGTGAATATGTCCGTAAGGGCATCACGGAATGGTTGCCCGGCTGGAAAGCCCGGGGCTGGCGCACAGCCAGCAAACAACCAGTCAAAAATGCGGAACTCTGGCAGGAACTGGATGCACTCGTGCAGTCAGGGGGGCATGCGATTGACTGGCAATGGGTCAAAGGGCATGCCGGCGATCCAGGCAATGAACGAGCGGATACATTGGCCAATCGTGGGGTGACACACGTCCTTCGTTGAATGCTGATAAAGTGAAACGATTGCCAATCAATCGGTTCGTTGGAATGACAAGAAAATCAGTCGTTGGGGTGGTGGCTGCACTGGGTGTGGTGGCGGCATTGGCTGGCGCCTGGTGGGTGCAAAAGCCCTCAAACTCCCCTCCTGCCGGATTGACAGTCCAAGGCGCTGCGCCGCCTGCTGGAGCCCCTCGTCCCGGAGGGGGTCAAGGGGGGGGCGGGCTGATGCCCAATGTCGAAGTGGCCCGAGTCACGGTGACTCAGTTGGTGGATGACGCACAATCTGTCGGATCCTTGCGCTCGCGCCAAAGCGTCATGCTCAAGCCCGAAGTGAGCGGTCGTATCGTACGCATCGGTTTTGCCGATGGCGATCAGGTGCGAGCCGGTCAGCTCATGTTCCAGCTGGATGACACCTTGCAGCAAGCCGAGCTGAGCCAGGCTCAGGCTCAACTGTCGATCGCTCGCGCCAACTTGCAACGCAATGAAGAGCTGGTGGCGCAGAATTTCGTGGCGCAACGGGTGCTGGATGAAAGCCGAGCCAGCCTGCAGGTCGCCGAAGCGCAGGTGCAGCTGGCCGAAGCCCGTCTGCAACGGATGAAAATCACGGCCCCATTTAACGGGTCGGTCGGCATCCGCAACGTCAGCCTGGGCGAATTTGTACGCGATGGTGTTGACCTCGTCAACCTCGAAGACCTCTCAGAGCTTTACGTTGACTTCCGCCTGCCCGAGCGTTACCAAGCCCGCATGTCCCGCGGGCAGAGTGTTTCCGTCCAACTGGATGCGATGCCTGGGCAGATCTTCACCGGCCGCGTCCAGGCCATCGACCCGCTGGTGGACGAGAATGGTCGTGCATTGATGGTGCGTGCGGTGCTGGGTGCCAGCTCGAACACCGGTTTACGCCCTGGCATGTTTGCCCGTGTGACGGTGGTGATGTCGGTCATGGAGCAGGCGTTGATGGTGCCTGAAGAGGCCATCGTACCCCAGGGGGGGCGTCAGGTGATTTTTGTTGTTCAGCGTGAAGGCGATGGGGATGCCGCTCGAACGGTCGCCCGTCGTGCGGAAGTCACCCTGGGTATTCGGCGTGGCGCGCTGGTCCATGTGGTCGATGGCTTGCAGCCCGATGACCGGGTCGTGATTGCCGGGCAGCAGCGTCTGCAGCGTGACAACATGGCCGTGCGTGTCATTGATCTCAATCAGCCGTCGCCGGGTACCCCGGTGCGCCCACAGAGCTAAAGAAGGCCGCATTCATGTATTTGCCAGAAGTCTCTGTCCGACGGCCGGTGTTTGCCACGGTCCTGTCGCTGCTGATCATCTTGATTGGATTGGTGTCGTTCACCAACTTGACGGTTCGTGAATACCCCAAGATCGATGAGCCCAATGTCACGGTCACCACTCGGTTTGCCGGTGCTTCCAGTGAGGTGGTGGAGGCGCAGGTCACCAACATCCTGGAAGACTCGCTGGCCGGGATTGAAGGGGTGGACGTGATCACCTCGATCAGCCGCCAGGAGCAGAGCCAGATCACTGTTCGTTTCCGGCTGGAGCGAGACCCGGATGCCGCCGCTGCCGAAGTGCGTGATAAGGTGGCGCGGGTGCGCGGTCGACTGCCCCAGACCATTGATGAACCTGTGGTGGCCAAGGTCGAGGCCGATGCCTTTCCCGTGATCTGGCTGGCGTTGAGCTCCGACATCCACGATGCCCTGCAATTGTCCGAAATGGCCAACCGCATCGTGCGCCCGGTGTTGCAAACTGCGTCCGGCGCAGCCGATGTCCGCGTGTTTGGTGAACGTCGTTTTTCCATGCGCATCTGGCTGGACCCGGATCGGCTGGCCGCGTTCAGGCTGACGGTTCAGGACGTGGAAGAGGCCCTGCGCCGCTCCAATCTGGAAGTGCCAGCGGGGCGCATCGAAAGCAGCCAGCGTGAATTCAACGTGACCGCCGCGACCGACCTGCAGACGGTGGAGGAATTCCGTGCCGTCACGATTCGGAATATCAACGGCATCCCTGTGCGCCTGGGTGATGTGGCCCGGGTGGAGGTGGGCCCACGCGACGAGCGCACGGCGGTTCGACTCAACGGCAACGAGACCGTGTCCCTTGGTGTGATTCGCCAGGCCACAGCCAACCCACTGGAGTTGTCCGCGTCGGTACGGGGTCTGCTGGACCGTGTGCGTGACGATCTGCCGGACGGCGTCACGGTCAACATCGCCAACGACAACTCGGTCTTCATCGACCGTTCCATCCGTGCGGTGTACCAGACCATCGCCGAAGCGGTGGTGCTGGTGACGCTGGTCATCTTCCTGTTCTTGCGCACGGGGCGTGCCGCCATCATCCCGCTGATCACGATTCCCGTGAGCCTGATCGGCGCTTTTGCCCTCATTGCGCTGTTTGGTTTCTCTATCAACACCCTGACGCTGCTGGCGCTGGTGCTGGCCATCGGCATGGTGGTGGATGACGCGATTGTGGTGCTGGAAAACATCCACCGGCACATCGAGGAGGGGCTGGCGCCGTTTGCGGCCGCCATCAAGGGGGCCAAGGAAATCGCCTTTGCGGTGATCGCGATGACATTGACGTTGGTGGCCGTGTTTGCCCCACTTGCCTTCACGCCCGGGCGTACGGGCAAGCTGTTTGCCGAATTCGCGCTGGTCCTGGCGGGGGCGACGCTGGTCTCAGGTTTTGTCGCGCTCACGCTGACCCCGATGATGTGTTCCAAGCTGCTCAAGCCCAAGGAACAGCATCGCAACAACCGATTGAGCCAGATGTTCGATTCGGCCTTCAACGGGCTGACGCGAGGTTACGTCTGGCTGTTGGCCGCTTCACTGCAGGCGCGCTGGCTGATTGTGCTGGTGATGCTGGCCAGTGCGGGCGCCAGTTGGTGGTTGTTCGACAACACCAAGCGCGAACTCGCCCCGCTGGAAGACCGGGGTGTGATCCTCAATATCGTCAACGGCCCCGATGGTGCGACGCTGGATTTCACCCGGCGTTATGTCGAGGCGATCGAGCGTGTGGGGTTGGATTATCCGGAGTTTGACCGGGTGTTTTCCATCGTGGGCAACCCGTCCGTGGCGCAGGGCACGGTTTTCTTCCGCGCGGTACCCTGGGAGGAGCGCGAGCGCACCACGCTGGAAATGGCCCGAGAGATGATGCCACGTATCGCCACCTTGCCCGGCATCAACGCGTTTCCCATCACCCCGCCTTCGCTCGGTCAGGGTTTCCGTGAACGGCCGATCAACTACGTGATTCTGACGACCGACAGCTACGAAAACTTATCACAAGTGGTGCGGCAGTTCCAGGATCGTATGGCCCAGTTCCCTGGTTTCCTGCAGGTGGATACGGACCTGCGCCTGAACAAGCCTGAGATCCGGATGGAGGTGGACCGCGAGCGAGCCGCCGACATGGGAGTCAGTGTGGATGCCATCGCCCGGACGGTCGAGACCATGCTGGGCGGACGGATCGTGACCCGCTTCAAACAAGGCGGTGAACAGTACGATGTGGTGGTGCAGACGGACAGTGCCCAGCGCGCCACGCCAGACGACATCGAACGTCTGTTCGTGCGCGGTCGCAACGATGCCATGATCCCGTTGGCCTCGCTGGTCACCACCCGCGAAGTGGTGGTTCCCCGTGAGCTGAACCATTTCGCCCAACGCCGCAGTGCGTCCATCACGGCCAACCTCGGGCCCGATCTGGCGCTGGGCGAGGCGCTCGATATCATGGATTCGATTGCCCGCGAAATTCTGCCGCCGGGCTATACCACCGATCTCAACGGCCAGAGCCGTGAGTTCCGCAATGCCTCGGGCTCACTGGCTATGGTGTTTGTGCTGGCGTTGCTGTTCATCTACCTGGTGCTGGCGGCCCAGTTCGAGAGCTTCATCGACCCGTTCATCATCATGCTGAGTGTGCCTTTGTCGATGCTTGGGGCGTTGCTAGCGTTGCAGTTCACGGGTGGGTCACTCAACGTGTTCAGCCAGATCGGGCTCATCACCCTGATCGGGCTGATCACCAAGCACGGTATTCTGATTGTGGAGTTTGCCAACCAATTGCGCCAGCAAGGCATGGATACCATGAGTGCCGTCAAGAGATCGGCCGAGTTGCGCCTGCGTCCGATCCTGATGACCGCCGGTGCCATGGCCCTGGGAGCGATCCCATTGGCGCTGGCTACTGGTGCAGGGGCGGAGAGCCGTCAGCAGATCGGCTGGGTGATTGTAGGTGGCATGACCGTGGGCACCATGCTGACCATTTTCGTGGTGCCAACCATGTACACCCTGTTTGCCCGCAAGGGCGTCCCGGGAGCCAACCGCACGGTCGTTCAGGAGAGCGCGCCGTCGAACAGCATCACGTCCACTTCGTCGCCTGGAGCCACATCGGCCTGATGATGGTGCAGCACGATGAGGCCATTGGCCTCCACCATGGAGCGCAGGACGCCTGAGCCCTGGTTGCCTGTGGTGCAGACGCTCAGCCGGCCATCGGGTGAGCGGGTGACCACACCGCGCTGATATTCGGTACGACCGGGCTTTTTTCGCAAGGCTTCGGTCGATCTGGCTTTGGTGTACAGCGTGGGTACAGGCTTGGCCCCCATCATCTTCAGCAGGGCGGGGCGCACAAATGCCAGGAAAGTCACCATGACTGCCACCGGATTGCCTGGCAGACCGAACAGCAAGGCTGTGCGATCGCCTTGGGTGATGCGACCCACAGCCATCGGTCGGCCGGGCCGCATGGCGATCCGCCAGAAGGCGACATCGCCCAGTTGCTTCATCATGGCTTTGGTGTGGTCGGCTTCACCCATGCTGACGCCGCCGCTGGTGATGATCGCATCGGCATGTTGGGCGGCATGGCGAAAGGCTGCTTCCAGGGCCGCCGGCTCATCCTTGATCACGCCCATGTCCAGCATCTCGATGCCCAGCCGCGTCAGCAGACCAAACACGGTGTAGCGGTTGCTGTCGTAAACCGCCCCCTCGCGCAAGGGCTCACCCAGGCTCAGGATTTCGTCGCCGGTCGAAAAATACGCCACCTTCAGGCGCCGGAATACCGTGACTTCAGGAACGCCAAGGCTGGCAATCATCCCCAACGCTGCCGGCCCGAGTCGCTCACCCCGGCGCAGCGCGGGCTGACCAGCCATGAGGTCTTCACCCAGGAGTCGCCGGTTGTCCCCCGGCTTCACCAAGCCCGGTGGTACCGTGATCTGATCACCTTGCACCTGCACGAATTCCACCGGCACCACGGTGTCCAGATCGGCCGGCATCACTGCCCCCGTCATGATCTTGAGGCACTCGCCTGCTGCCAGCGGAGTCGACCAGGCAGCTCCCGCGTAGGCCGTACCCGCCTGTCGCAGCGTCGTGGGTGCCGTGGTCGATAACTCATACCCTTTCAGGGCAAATCCATCCATGGCCGAGTTGTCGTGCGGGGGTACGCTGATGGGGGAAATCAGGTCCTGGGCCAGCACTCGCCCCAGGGCCTCAAACACGCCCACGGCTTCGGTGGCTTGCAAAGGCAACACCAGCTGGTCCAGAAAGGCGTTGACCGTTTCAGCTGGCAGGGATTTCGGGTCATAGCCTTGCAAAGCGGCCGCAATCTGGTCAAGCGGAGTCATCATGTTTCCAGGGCGCGTAAATCTTCACGGGTGTTGACATTAAAAAATGCGCGTGGATCGTCTGCAGGGGTATTGAAGGGGACCAGGATGGTGCGTTGCTGGTCCGTCCAGGCATCAATCTTGCGTCCACCGGACTGGATGAAGGCCGACAGACTTTCCAGGCGGTCGATGGACATCAGGGTGAAGACGGGTTGCGGTCGGAGTTGACCGTCGGATTCCGGTGCGCTGACCATGGCGATGTCTGCTTCGTCGGTTTGCAGCGCACGAACGAGCCGATCAGCCAGATCCAGAGGAAACCAGGGGGAATCACAGGGCACAGTGAGCATGTATGGCGTTTCACATCGCTCGAGGCCGGTCAGAAAACCGGCCAATGGCCCGGCGTAGCCATCCAGGCTGTCTGGCCAAACCGGTACACCAAAGGCTTCGTAAGCCGCTAGGTTCCGGTTGGCATTGATCATGGCGTCGCCAATCCAGCCGCCTTGTTGCAGTTGCAGCCGAAGCAAGGCGTTTAGGGCCAGGGCCGTGCCATTGAAGTTTTGCAGGCCTTTGTCAACGCCACCCATGCGGGAGCCACGGCCACCAGCCAGTACCAAGCCGGTCACGGATCCAGCACTCAACATATCAGCCTCCTATGTAACTCATTTCGATGCGCCGACCGCTTTGCTGTTGCTGGTCGGCAGGTAGCAAGGCGCGGATTTCTGAATAGCGATCCGCTCGCCCCTGCCAGATTGCGCCAATCGCTGATGACAATGTCTCGTCATTGGCCCCGCCCCGAAGCAGTTCGCGCAATTCATAGCCTTGAGTGGCAAACAGGCACAGGTAGACCTTGCCTTCGGTGGACAGGCGAGCCCGGTTGCAGTCGCGGCAAAAGGCCTGTGTCACGCTGCTGATAAAGCCCACCTCTCCCAGACTCGGGTCGTACTGGCCATCGTCACCCACGTAGCCCCAGCGTTCGGCCGTCTCGCCGGGGGCGCTGGCTTCCAGAGGTACCAGGGGCATCTGTTGATGGATGTGCTGCATCACATCGCGGCTGGGCATGACTTCGTCCATGCGCCAGCCATTGGTGGCGCCCACGTCCATGTACTCGATGAAACGCAAAACGATACCCGTGCCCCGGAAGTGCCGCGCCATGGGCAGAATCTGGTCTTCATTGGTGCCTTTTTTCACCACCATGTTGACCTTGATCGGCCCCAGTCCCACCTGTCGGGCTGCCTCGATGCCTTCCAGTACATCGGCCACTGGAAAATCCACATCATTCATCTGCCGGAATACGTCGTCATTCAGCCCGTCCAGGCTCACCGTGACCCGCTTCAGGCCGGCGTCCTTCAGCACCTGTGCCTTGCGTTTGAGCAGGCTGCCATTGGTGGTCAGTGTCAGATCCAGGGGCTGGCCATCCAGGGTTTGCAGTTTCGCCAGTTGCTCGACCAGGATTTCCAGGTTCTTTCGCAACAGCGGCTCGCCCCCGGTCAAACGGACCTTCCTCACCCCATGCGCGATGAACTGGCGGGTCAGGCGCGTGATTTCCTCGAAAGTCAGCAGGGCGCTGTGTGGCAAATAGGGGTAGTCCTTGTTGAAAACCTCCTTGGGCATGCAATAGCTGCAACGGAAGTTGCACCGGTCGGTCACGCTGATGCGCAAGTCGCGCAAAGGTCGGCCAAGCTGATCGTGCAGCAAACCATCCGCTGTGATGGGTTGCCGGGGCACGGGCGGGAGCAGGGCGCTCAGACGCTGGTCAATCAGCGGGATCACACGTTCAGACATCCCTCCAGCGTACACCAATCTGAAGGCGAAGCGGGTTCCTGTGCCGGCGTTATGGCTATGCCGAAAGGACGTTTTGTCAGGTTGGCGACGGTAAAATCTGCGGTAATTATCGATTTATCAACCCAACGACAACATCATCATGTCTCTGGATCATGTGACCCCTGGCAGCAAAGTGCCTGAAGCTTTCAATGTCATCATCGAAATTTCGATGAATGGCGACCCGATCAAGTATGAGGTGGACAAGGCCTCGGGCTGCATCTTCGTGGATCGCTTCATGAACACCGCCATGCATTACCCCACCAACTACGGCTACGTGCCCAAGACCATCGCTGGCGACGGCGATCCGGTGGATGTGCTGGTGGTGACACCCGTGCCTCTGCCTCCGGGTGTGGTGGTGCCTTGCCGCGCTCTGGGTATTCTGAAAATGGAAGACGAAGGCGGTGTGGACGGCAAAGTGCTGGCCGTGCCAACCACCAAGATCCTGCCCATGTATTCCAGCTGGAACACCTATCAGGATTTGAACCCGATCTCGCTCAAGGCCATCGAGCACTTCTTTGAACACTACAAAGACCTGGATGCCGGCAAGTGGGTCAAGGTCACCGGTTGGGATGGTGTGGAAGCCGCTCACAAGGAAATCTTGGACGGTATTGCCGCCTACAACAAAGAACAGCAGGCCTGAACCCTTCTAGTCTCCTGCTGAATCAACCCCTTTCGGGCGCATTGCCCCGAAAGGGGTTTCTGCTTTCCAGGTGGTCCAGATAACGCTGGACCCCTTCCCCCTCACGCTGGAGAAAACGGTCCACGGCATCCGCAAACGCCGGGTGAGCCAGCCAGTGGGCGCTGTGCGTGGGCGTGGGCAATAGGGCCCTTGCCATCTTGTGTTCACCCTGTGCGCCCCCCTCAAAGCGTGTGACACCGTGGGCGATACACCATTGCAGCGGCTGGTAGTAGCAGGCCTCGAAATGCAGGCAGTCCACCCGTTCGATGGCACCCCAGTAGCGGCCGTACGCCACTTTGGGGCAGGCTGAGGTGTCGCTGAGGGCCACCAGACTGCAAGCCACCGGCTGGCCGTCGGCACGGTGTGCGATGCAAAGCAGCCAATAATCGGCCAGCGAGCTCTCCATGGCTCGGAAGAAGGTGGGGGTGAGGTAGGGCGGATTGCCATGCTCCCAGTAGGTCCGCTCGTAGCACTGAACAAAAAAAGCCCAATCCTCCGGTGTGATCTGGTTGCCGCGTTTGTGGGTGAAGCGCAAACCGGCATCGGCCACCTTGCGGCGTTCCTGGCGGATTTTCTTGCGCTTGTCCTGCGACAGGCTGGCCAGGAAATCCTCGAAATCCGTGAAGGGGCGACTCTTTTCGGCCGGGTGTCGGTTGTGCCAGTGAAACTGCACCGTCTGGCGAGGCATCCAACCACTTTCCTCGGCGCCGGGCTCAGCGTGGTCGAGTTCTCCCGGCGGGGCGAACAACACGTGCAGGGACGACCAGCCTTGCGTTTGTGCCAGTTCGCGCAGCGCCTCCTTCAACACCTGGCGGGCAGACTGGTTTCGCGCCAGCAATCGCGGCCCTGGCACGGGTGTGAAGGGGACGGCCACCAGCCCCTTGGGATAGTAGGCGAGGCCATGCTGGACATAGGCATTGGCCCAGGCCCAGTCAAACACGTACTCGCCGTAGGAATGGGTTTTGGCATACAGCGGCGCCGCTGCCGACAAGATGCCGGCTTCCCACACCAGCACCCAGTGCGGCGACCAGCCGGTCTCGGGTGTGGCGCTGCCGCTGGCATGCAAGGCTTGCAAGTAGGCCAGCCGCATGAAGGGTCCGCTGATGTGCCCATCGGGCTGTGCCTCCAGCAGGTTGTCCCAGTCGGCGGCTGCCACTTCGGTGGGGTCGGTCACCACCTGAATGACATAATGCCCATCACTGCAATCCATCGTACTGTTCATGTCGTTCAAGCTCTGCGTCACGCAGCTCAATTTTGTGGTGGGCGATCTGGCTGGCAACGCCCGCAAAATCATCGAAGCCGCGCATCAGGCTCATGCGCAGGGGGCTCATCTGCTGCTCACGCCCGAGCTGGCCATCTGTGGTTACGCCGCCGAAGATCTCTATTTGCGTCCGGCTTTTGTCGAAGCCTGTGATGATGCCGTGAAACAGGTAGCCCGGGAAACGGCGGGGTTGAAGGGCCTGACGCTGGTCATCGGCCAGCCCATCGCACGGGCAGAAGAGGGGGCGCTGGCCGCGCGCAGCGTGGGCCGCGCCCCTTGCCTCAACGCCGCCACCGTATGGCGTGAGGGCCAGTGCGTGCTCACCTATGC
>JAUVYR010000042.1 GCA_030602985.1 Burkholderiales bacterium | reverse complement strand
TGACCAACTCAACAACCGGCCACGCGCCATCCACGGCTTCTACCCGCCGATCAGCGTCTACCAGGCCATGTTGGAAAAGATCAGTCAACCCCATTCCTCCATTCAATGAACCCCGTGTTGCACTTGGTTCTTGACACCGCCGATTCATAAGTGATGGATTTTTGAACAATATAGCATCAACTCGGTCGTATCAGACATCGATTACGTAAACCTCGCGATAACAACATCCGTGCAGTTGTCGTCAAAACGTCAAGGTTTACCCTTGGTGGTTCATGAAAGGGATGTATTTCGAGCAAAATGATGCAGTTGCTGACTTGAGACTGACAATGAATAATCACACTGGAGACAGGCCCCGCGCGTGGGTCTCACAATACGAAAAAGTAGGCATCGCGCCAGATCTGGCCACGCCCACCCACAACAACCTGGCGGCTTTCGCACACGAGGCCTGCCGGCGCTGGGCCAATGAAAGCAAAGCCAAAGCGGCTTTCACCTGTGTAGTGCCCAATGGGATGAATGGCAGCCTGGGTTTCGAGCAACTCGACCAGCTGTCTGACGCATTTGCGGCCTACCTCCGCGAAACCTTGAAGCTGCAACAGGGCGATCGGGTAGCGGTGCAACTCCCCAATGGGCTGGCCTATCCGGTGGTGGCTTTCGGTGTGCTCAAGGCGGGTTGTGTGCTGGTCAACACCAATCCGCTGTACACCGTCCATGAAATGGTTCATCAGTTCAACGATGCGGGGGCCAAGGCCCTCGTGCTGGTGGACATGTTCGCAGACAAACTGCCAGACGTCCTGGCTCAGACCTCGATCCAACATGTGATCTTGGCGGGTGTCCCTGAATTTTTCCCCGCTGTGCCCAAGGCGATCATTCGCGGTGTGCAGAAAGTCTGGTCTCGGGTTCTTCCACCGGTCACGGTGCCACACACACGCCTATTACAAGCGTTGGATCAGGGCAGCCAAGCGGTCCAGACCACCGGTCAATCGGGCACTCAAGCCTACTGGGGCCACCTCAAGGCGGACGACTTGGCCCTGCTCCAGTACACAGGCGGCACCACAGGCGTGAGCAAAGGGGCCATGTTGAGCCATGGCAATTTGCTTCACAACGTTCAGCAAATGCTGGCCATGGGCTCCACGCACATGCGCCCTGGCGAGGAGTGCGTGCTTACCGCACTGCCGCTGTATCACATCTTCGCCTTCACGGCCAATCTGCTGGGTTTCCTGGCGATCGGGGCGCACAACATTCTCATACCGAGCCCTCGCCCGGTTCAGAACCTGCAACGCGCGGTGGAAAACTACCCGATCACCTGGATGACGGGCGTGAACACCCTCTACAACGGTCTGTTGAACGAGGAATGGTTTGTCGCCTATCCACCCAAGCGCCTGAAAGCCTCGATCGCAGGCGGAACGGCCTTGCACACGGCTGTTGCCCAGCGCTGGCGGGACGTCACCCAGACACCCATTGCAGAAGGCTATGGTCTGACGGAGTCCTCACCGGTGGTCAGCTTCAATCCGCTGCAGGGTACCCCTCGCGTCGGCAGCATCGGTATTCCCACGCCCGGCACGGACATTCGCCTGGTCAATGATGACGGCACAGATGCCGCGCCCGGTACGCCGGGTGAGATCTGGGTGCATGGCCCCCAGGTCATGCAAGGCTACTGGAACCGGCCTGACGAATCGGCCCAGGTTCTGCATGACGGGTGGCTGGCCACCGGTGACGTGGCCGTGATCGACGATGACGGATATTTGAAGATCGTCGATCGCAAGAAGGACCTGATCATCGTGTCTGGATTCAATGTCTACCCCAACGAGGTCGAAGACGTGATTGCGGAAATGGATGCCGTGCTGGAAGTCGCCGTGATTGGTGTGCCCGATGACAAGACAGGCGAGGCGGTTCGTGCCTATGTGGTGCATAACCCAGAACATGGTGGCCCCCTGCAGCCCGAAGCAGTCGTGGCGCATTGCCGCCAGTCACTCGCGGCTTACAAAGTGCCCAAGTCGGTGATCATTCGGGAAGAACTGCCCAAGAGCGCCATCGGTAAAGTGTTGCGTAAGAACCTCAAAGCCGAGGTCAAGGCCGAGATGCAATCTTCCGGGCAGGCGCCCGGTCGGTGACGCCCCTCAGACTCAGTCAACTCACGGATACATCGTATGGTCACCGAATTTGAAACCAAGCTGCTGGGCATCATGATGATGGTCATCATGATGGGAATGGGCGCCTCGCTCACCTGGCGTGACTTCCTGATCGCGTTTCGCAAACCCAAGGGTGTCCTGATTGGCCTCCTGTGCCAATATGGTCTCAT
The DNA here is from genome assembly GCA_030602985.1 of Burkholderiales bacterium. Lineage (GTDB taxonomy): Bacteria > Pseudomonadota > Gammaproteobacteria > Burkholderiales > Burkholderiaceae_C > UBA997. Next base: position 14,622 of record JAUVYR010000042.1, on the reverse strand, counting down.
GCCCTTCATTGGCTTCACGGCTGCCATGGTCCTGGGTCTGAGCCCTGCTGTCGCCGTCGGGTTGCTACTGATTGCCTGCATGCCCGGTGGGACCACCTCGAACATCTTCACCTATTTCAGCAAGGCGGTGCTGGCTTTGTCCATCATGATGACCAGCGTCTCCACGCTGGTGGCGCTAGTGATGGTGCCCACCCTGCTGGAGTTCTATTCACAGGCTGCAGGTATCACAGGTGAGTTCAAGATCCCGGCCAGCAACGTGGCCCAGGTGTTGCTGGTGCTGCTGATCCCGACCTTGATCGGTATGGTCCTGCGCAAAGTCAACCCCAATATCGGCGCCAGCATCGAGTTGCTGGGTGGCTTCCTGGGCATCGTGGTGATTCTCTTCCTGCTGGTCACCTGGGTCCCCCGCAATCACCAGTTGCTGGCTGTCACGCCGCTGCCTGTCTACATCGCTGCGATCGGGCTGGGTCTTGTGGGCATGGCGCTGGGATATGGTTTGTCTCGACTCTTCAAACAGGACCGCAATCGCAGCCGGACGATCGCCCTTGAAACCGGCATCCAGAACGGACCGCTCGCCATCCTCATCGTGACCTTGAGTTTTTCAGGCCCAGCGCAACAAGAAGTGTTGCTCATCCCGGTGCTGTACTCGCTGTTCATCGTTCTGGTCAGTAGCGCCGTGACGGTGTTTTTCCGCCGCCTCAGCGAGCGGGAAGCGCTGGCCCGGGATCAGGCCAAATCAGGGACCGTCCTGCAGGCCCGTTAAGGACTGCGGGGCAGGCTGACAGCCTTACAGCCGGGCAAGCAATTTGCCCGGCTGAAGTCGTACCTTGACCGATTCAGCCTCCACACCCGCGACCACCTCGCAGCCGGGATCGCGGGTGTCACGCAGTGCCGGCTCGCCCAGCGGCAGGCCCTGGCGGTTCAACAAGGCATAAATCATCGGCGTGTTGGCTTTACGACCCCGCCTGACGACCACGCCTACCTCTCCGCTGGCCAGACGCACATAACTGCCTGGGATGTAGATGCCCAGCGTCTTGATGAACAGTGCCCCGATCGGGCTGGGCTGGCTATTGGACGAAAGAAAAATATCGCGCGCGGCGTGATGCGCCGACAGCCCCCTGCGATTGGCCCGCGGGCTGAGTCGGGCCACATACATATCGGCCAGTTTCAATACCAGCGCCATGACCAGCAAGGGATCGGCCTCTGCCAATGTCCCAGGCATGGGGAGTTCACGATGATGATGCCGGACGAGCTTCAACCAGGTTTCATCACGCACCCCGTGCCCATGCAGCAGGGTAACGGCGGCTTGCGGATGCGCCTCGATGCGTTGACGGTCAGATGGACCGGGCTCAACCGGTCGGACGGACAATTCGTCGTGCAAACGGGTCATGCCGATGTTCATCGACAGCGCGGCCAGAAACAGGCTGCGGCGGGAGGCGTCTGCATGACCCAGGCTTGCGGACACTTCACGACACAGTGCCGCACACAACAAGGCATGGGTGGTGCTGTAGCCGATCGCACGATCCTGAAGCATCTGAACCAGCAGGAACAGGCTGTCATCCACGCGGGTGGACAACAAAACCGCGCATCGCGCTTCCAGCTGGTGAAGGCGATGCATGAAATCCTGCGCTTCGGCCCCCTGGTACAGCAACAGGGACAGCACGGCATGCACGTCAAGCCAGCGCTCAGCCAACGGGCGTTCTTGATCAGCGGGTATCGGCTCCAGCCCCATCGGTCGTGTCACGCCCGCAATGGCTTGCAGGGGTTCATTACGCCTGAGCTTGCGGTCAATGGCAGAGGTATAGCGAAAGGTCCACTGCCGAAATTCGGTTTCCGTCACCATGGGCAGATGACTTTCCAGCAGCTCGCGGTGGGCCTCGTCGCGAATGACATCGCCCTTGCGGAGCAACAGCGTGCCGTCCGGGTCCCAGACGTTGACCGGCAACGGGGCTTGCAAATCGACCTGATCCAAAGGAAACGGCACGTACATATGCATGATGCTAGCAGTGTCTGGGCCTTCAGACCGTCTGAAAGTCGGCAGACTTGGCGATAATCCTTCAGAAGCAAGCCATACGGCTCGACCCACCATTTTCATGTCTGATTCCATCCCTGCAAGCATCCCGGTTTCCGAGTTGCGTATCGGTCTCTACATCCACCTTGATGTCGGCTGGATGGAGCACCCCTTTCCGCTGAGCAGCTTCAAGATCACGTCAGACGAGCAGATTGCCATCATTCGCAACCTGGGATTGACCTCGATTCGTTATTCCCCCGACAAGAGCGAACCCCCTCCAAGCAATACGGCTATTGAAACGGTTGTCTCTCCAGTCGTTGCCCAGAATACGACCCCACTGCTGTCCGCCGACGACCAGGAGAAAGCCCAGCGGGCAGCCCTGCTGAGCGCCCAGCGGCAAGCGCAGAACCAGTGTGAGCGCCAGTACCAGGAAAGCGCGCGAGCGGTCAGAGCGGTTTTCGAACAAAGCCATAGCTCTCCGGAACAGGCCGGTCAATCGTGTGCCCGCCTGGTGAGCGACATGGTGCAACAACTCCATGGGCACGAAGAATCCGCCTTGCGTCTGCTGGCAGAAGGCCATGGGGATCGAGCCACCCTGCATGCCCTGAATGTGAGCGTGCTGAGCTTGTTGCTGGGTAAAACCCTGCAACTCGATACGTCCAGCCTGGAAATCCTGGGGCAAGCGGCCCTGGTCCATGACATCGGCAAGTCCGAGCTCCCTGAGCGGGTACGTTATCGGGACGACTCTTTCACCACCGCCCACTTCAAGCTGTATCAGGAGCATGTCGGCCAGAGTGTGTTGAAAGCCCGGCAGATGGGCTTGCCCCCTTCGGCTTTGCTGGCAATCTCACAGCACCATGAAATGGCCGATGGCAGCGGTTTTCCCCTGGGCTTGAAAGCGGACAAGATGGTGCCCGTGGCACGCATACTGGCCCTCATCAACCGTTATGAGGGCCTGTGCAACCCGCCCAATCCGCTCAAGGCGCTGACCCCTCACGAAGCACTCTCCCTGATTTTCAGTTCAATGAAGGAACGCTTTGAAAAAGTGACGCTGAATGCGTTCATTCGCATGATGGGCGTGTATCCTCCGGGCTCGGTCGTTCAACTCACCGATGAACGCTATGCACTTGTCATGTCCGTGAATGCTTCCCGCCCTCTGAAACCTCGAGTCCTGGTGGTTGACCGTGCCATCGCCAGCGAAGACGCCATCCTGCTCGATCTGCAGGCCGAAAAGACCTTGGGTATCCAGCGCAGCCTGCGTCCCGACCAACTCCCGCGCCATGCCCTGACCTATCTGAGCCCACGCCAGCGTATCTGTTATTACTTCGAGCGCGCAGTCAGCGCCCAGGCACCTGCTGAGATGGCGGCATGAGTTTCGTCCACTGGTCCCCCCTGATTGAAGGCCTGCTGGAAGCGGTCTGGCTGGTCGACCCGAAAACCCTGCGCATCACGGCAGCCAACTCGGCATCGGCTCGGCTGTTGCAGGTCGATATCCAGGACCTCGCCCATGTCCCCATCGCCGATCTGACCTCTTCCCCCGAAGATCTGGTGTATTGGCAATCGGCCGAAGAGGGGTCTCATCAACCCCTGCAATCCGACACGATGCTTAAGCGATCGGATGGATCGACTGTACGGGTTTTTCGCCGGGTCAGCCTGATCGAGTTACCAACGGGCGATCAGGTGTATCTGGTGGCCATGCAGGACAAAACACAGCAACACCTGACCGAACAGCGCCTGGAAATGCTGCTCCTGGAATTGCGAGCGACCCTGGAATCCACCGCGGATGGCATCCTGGTCTGCGATCTGGATGGCCATATTCGTGCCTTCAACCGCCTTTTTGCCCAATTGTGGGGGTTGCCAGACAGTCTGCTTGTCCAGAAAAATGACGAAGCGGTCCACACCTGGCTGAACAGCCAGATCACCGACGAGGCCCATTACCAGCGTCGCCTGGCGGAGATTCAACGTTCCCCCCTGCTGGAGTCCAGCGATGTTCTGGTCCTGCAAAGCGGCCGCATCCTCGAACGCATCACCCGCCCCCAGCTGGCTCGCGGCCGCCCGATCGGCCGGGTGTTCGTCTTTCGGGACATCACCGAAAAAACTGCGACGGAGGCCCAGCTCAAGCTCGCGGCGAAGGTCTTCGAGTCCAGTCTGGACGCGATTTTCATCACCGATCCGGCTGGTCTGGTGCTGACATGCAACCCGGCGGCTCAGGAGTTGACCCTGCTGCCTGCCACCAGCCTGGAAGGCGTGGCGGCCAGTTCGCTGTTTTCTTCTCCCAGCCAGCCGGACTGGCACACCAGCGTCCAGCGCCAGCTGTCTCAGGCGGGGTTCTGGGAGGGCGAACTCTGGCACCGTCGTGAGGACATGACGGCGGTTGCCCTGCAAGCCTCCTGGGTCGTGCTGCGTGACGCCCAGGGCCAGCCGCTCAATACGGTGCTGTTTGTCAAGGATCTGTCGGAGAAGATCGCAGCCCAGCAACGCATCGAGCAATTGGCTTATACCGACGCGCTCACCGGCCTGCCGAACCGGCTCATGCTCACTGAGCGGGTGAATCATGCGATCCGGCTGGCGCAACGCAACGGTCAAGGCTTTGCCATGGTGTTTCTGGACCTGGACCGGTTCAAGAGCATCAACGATTCGCTGGGCCATCTCTTCGGCGACCTGGTATTGGCCGAAATGGCCCAGCGGCTCAAGCAATGCCTTCGGCAGACGGACACCTTGTCCCGCCTGGGAGGCGATGAATTCGTGATCCATCTTCACGACACCGACGCTGCAGGCGCAGAAATCACTGCGCAGCGCATCATCGAGGCAGTGGCACGACCCGTTGAAATCGATGACATGAATTTCACGCTGTCGTGCAGCCTTGGCATCGCCCTGTATCCACAGGATGGACAGTCACTGGACGAGCTGATTCGCCATGCCGACACGGCCATGTACCAAGTGAAGGACCGTGGCAAAGGGCACTACCGGTTCTACCAACCCCAGATGAACGCCGACCTGCTGTCGCGCATTCAGATCGATCACGCCTTGCGGGAGGGCCTGCGCCGGCATGAATTCGTGCTGCATTACCAACCCCGGGCATCATTGCGCCAGGATCCGCTGCGAGCTTGCGAGGCACTGATCCGCTGGAATCGTCCGGATCATGGGCTGGTCATGCCGGGCGCCTTCATCACCGTGGCTGAAGAGACCGGGTTCATCGTGCCGCTCGGGCATTGGGTCATGGAGGAGGCCATCCGACAGGCCAAGTGTTGGCTGGAGGCGGGACACCCGTGCCAGGTGGCTGTGAACGTGTCGGCCCTGCAGTTTCAGCAGCAGGATCTGCTCACCACCGTGGCGGATTTACTGACTCGGTATGACTTGCCTGCGAAATGGCTCGAGCTGGAACTCACAGAATCCATCCTGATTCAGGATGCCGAAGAAGCCTTGGGCAAGCTGGAAGCGCTGGAAGCCTTGGGCGTTCACCTGGCATTGGACGACTTTGGCACCGGCTTCTCCAGCCTGACCTACCTGAAGCGCTTCCCGCTACACAAATTGAAGATCGATCGCAGCTTCATTGCTTCGGTTCATGAAAACGGTGCCGACGAAGCCATTGTGGCGGCCATGATCCAGATGGCTCATGCCCTCAACATGGAAGTGGTGGCCGAAGGCGTGGAGCAGACAGACCAGCTGGCCCGTCTCCGCGCCCTGGGTTGCGATCACTTCCAGGGTTTCCTGTTCAAGCAAGGGCTGCCCGAGCCGGAAATGACCACTCTACTGCAAGCGGCCGACTGGGCTTAAACCGATTGTGACCAGAGTGCCAGGTCGCTGGCAGTCTTTTCGCCGAGTTTGCTGTGGGTGATCTGCCCTTGGGCATTCAACACCACGTTGTAGGGAACACCTCCGGTCGGATTGCCGAGCTGACGGCTCAGATCCGTTCCACCCACCCCACCGATCGCGATCGGAAAGTCGATCGGCTGCCGCTGCAGGAAATCGCGGACGGCGCTGGGGCGATCGATCGCCATACCCAGAACCGTCCAGCCGCGTGCCTGGTGTTCCTGGTAGAAAGCATTGAGCGCTGGCAGGCCACGCACACAGATAGGACACCAGGTGGCCCAGAAATTGACCAGCAGGGGCCGCCCCTTGAAATCGCTCATGGCCATTGGCTGACCCATGGGATCTTCCCAGGTGGACTGCCAGAAGCTGTCCAGCGCATCTCCTTGTACCGCATGGGGCTGGATCCGCCACCAGCCGATGCCCACCCCTGCAAGACCGGCAGCAGCAGCCACCCCACCCACCATGAAAAGTCGTTTGTTCATCATGACGTTGATTCCGTTATGACCAGCAAGTTTCGTACAGCCAGCATGCCCCCCCGAGGTTTGCGCCCTTGGGAGTCAGCCAGCAAAGCGCCACGTTGCGCTTGCGTCGGGTTGACAAAAAGATGCAGGCCCACCCAGGTCTGCAGCGGTGCACACTGGACCTGAAGGCTCAGCGCATCCACCGGCTGCCCCTGAAGACCCCTGGCCGTGGCGACGTCATAAGGGTGTTGATGGTTGATCAGCCATAGCTCCAGCGCCTTGGGATCGTCAGTGAACAGCTGCAGGTAAATGTCGCTCAGGCGCGTCGCGGTGCCATGCCATACCGCCCCCCCCAGCAACGGCTCAAAAGCGGACAACTTGTCCATCCAGATCAGTGCCAGCTCGCGCAAGGCACGCAATTCGTGGGGCTGCGTGTCGGCGCAGAAAATGGCAATGTGCTCACGAACCGCCTGCTCGACGAGGTCATTGTCGGGCAAGGCGGTGCGCGGGGGCAAGCCCAGGTTCTTGAGGGCTCGCTGTTTGGCCGGACCATACTCAAGCCCCTCCTCGACCACACAAGCCGCTGCGGCTGCCGCTATCTCGGACTGGATGCTGCTCATGACGATATTGTCCGTGATCCCCCGGTCAGACGCAGGATAATGCCGGGATGCACATACACATCCTCGGCATTTGTGGGACTTTCATGGGCGGCGTGGCCGCTTTGGCTCGAGAAGCCGGGCACCGGGTGACGGGCTGCGACACCGGGGTTTACCCCCCCATGAGCGAGCAGCTGGAAGCGCTGGGCATCGAGCTGATGGAAGGCTATGGCGCTGATCAGCTGGCCCTGCAACCCGATGTGTTTGTGGTCGGCAATGTCGTCTCCCGGGCGCTTCTTGCCGACGGAAGCCCCAAATTTCGCCTGATGGAGGCCATTCTGGACGCGGGCGCTCGTTACACCAGTGGGCCGCAGTGGATCAGTGAGCACATTCTCCAAGGCCGCCATGTGATGGCCGTCGCAGGCACCCATGGCAAGACCACGACCACGGCCATGCTGGCGCACATTCTCGAGCATGCTGGTTTGGCACCCGGTTTTCTGGTGGGGGGAGTGCCCCTGAACTTCGGGACGTCGGCGCGACTGGGCGCCGGGGAGCCGTTCGTCATCGAAGCCGACGAATACGACACAGCCTTTTTTGACAAGCGCAGCAAGTTCGTTCATTACCGGCCGCGCACCGCCATCCTGAACAATCTTGAATTCGACCACGCGGATATTTTTGACGACCTGAGCGCGATCGAGCGGCAATTCCACCACCTGGTCCGTACCGTCCCACGTACCGGCCGTGTGGTCTACAACGGTCTGGAAGAAAGCCTGCAACGGGTGTTGCATCAGGGCTGCTGGAGCGAGCAGCGCAGTTTTGGCTCGGCCGTGAGTGACTTCATGGCCGAGGGCGAACCCCACGATTTTCTGGTCCATCAAGCCGGCAGTCAGGTCGGGCATGTGCGCTGGTCGCTCAACGGGGTGCACAACCAGCTCAACGCATTGGCAGCGATCGCCGCCGCCGATCATCTGGGCGTGTCGGCCTCAGTCGCCTGTGACGCACTGGCTCATTTCCAGCATGTGCGGCGGCGCATGGAAATTCGCGGGGAGGTGACCACGACCGGACGACCGATCACGGTGTACGACGACTTCGCCCATCATCCCACTGCCATCCGGACCACGGTCGATGGTCTTCGGCGCCAGCTGGATCAGACTCAACGCGAACAGGCGCGCATCCTGGCGGTGTTCGAACCTCGGTCCAACACCATGAAGCTGGGCACCATGAAAGCCCAATTGCCCTGGAGCCTGGAGCAGGCAGACCGGGCCTTCTGCCACAGTGGCGGCTTGGGCTGGGACGCCCAGGCCGCCTTGGCTCCCCTGGGCGCCAAAGCGCAGGTGATGGACGATCTGGAAACGCTGGTGAGCGAGGTGGTGGCCGCCAGCCAGCCCGGCGACCAAGTGCTGTGCATGAGCAATGGTGGGTTCGGAGGCGTACACCTGAAGCTGCTGGAGGCCCTGCGAGCCCGCTGGCAGGGCCCCACCCCCGGTCTCAGTAGCTGACTGTGAGCGAAGGCACGTCGATGCGTACGCGCGGCTTGGCCAGCATGGCCACGACCGCCTGGGCAAAGGCCTGCGCCCAGGGCCGATAAGCCTCTTCAGCGAATCGGCTTTCGCCCACGGCCTGGGCAATGGCAATCACCTTATCGGCCAGCAACACCTTGCCGGTCAGACGCAGAGGCTCACACCCCATGTCATTGAACTGCTGGTCCAGCCACGACCGGGCGATGTCGCTGGGCATGGTGATTTCATCCAGATCGAAGGTGTAGCGTTTGGTCTCTCCCCAACTGACAATGACTTGACTGCGCATGGGTTCGGACTCCTCAAGGGTGATGATGAACAGCCCAGATTGTGCCCCTGGCGCTGCCCGCCATCAAGCCGAATGATTTTGAACGCGCCGCGCCTGGACCGCATCAGCCAGACTCTGGAGGAGTTCGACAGAGTGATCCCAGTCGATACAGGCATCGGTGATGCTTTTGCCGTACTCCAGGGCCGACACGTCATCCGTGCCAGGGTTGAATTTCTGGGCGCCCGCTTTGAGGTGGCTTTCCACCATCACGCCGAACACTCGACGAGAGCCGCTGGCAATCTGACCTGCAATGTCAGCCGCCACTTTCATCTGGTTCTGATGCTGCTTGCTGCTGTTGGCATGGCTGCAATCCACCATCAGGGTGGCGGGCAGCTGGGCCGCCTCCAGCTCTGCACAGGCGGTGGCCACGCTGTCAGCGTCATAGTTCGGGGTCTTGCCACCCCGCAGAATCACATGACAGTCGCTGTTGCCATTGGTGTGCACGATAGCGACCTGGCCGTTTTTGTGGACCGATAGGAAGTGATGACCGCGGCTGGCGGCCTGGATCGCATCAGTGGCAATCCGGATGTTGCCATCAGTGCCATTCTTGAATCCGATGGGCGCGCTCAGGCCGGAGGCCAGTTCTCTGTGTACCTGGCTTTCGGTGGTACGAGCACCGATAGCGCCCCAGCTGATCAGATCGCCAATGTATTGCGGACTGATCACATCCAGAAACTCGCTGCCCGCTGGCAAGCCCAGGCGATTGATGTCGATCAGCAACTGCCGCGCAATCCGCAAGCCCTCATCGATCCGGAAACTGCCATCCAGGTAGGGGTCATTGATCAAGCCTTTCCAGCCGACCGTTGTACGGGGCTTCTCGAAATAGACCCGCATGACGATTTCCAGGGTGTCCTTATGCTGTTCGCGAAGCACTTTCAGGCGCCGGGCGTATTCGATGGCGGCCGTTGGGTCGTGGATGGAGCAGGGCCCGATGACGACGAGCAGCCGGTCGTCCTGCCCATGCAGCAGCCGATGGATGGTCTTGCGGGTGTCACTGATGAGTTTTTCAACTGCCGTTCCACTGATAGGGAAAAAGCGAATCAGGTGTTCAGGAGGCGGGAGCACGGTGATGTCCTCAATGCGTTGGTCGTCGGTCTGGCTGGTGCGATCGGCGGGATGCGCATACCAGACGTCAGTCGCCGTGGAGGAGGTTTTGCTCATGTTCTGGACTCCGAAAACAAGATACATGGAGGGTAAAAAAAAACCGCCGGTGGGACCGACGGTTTCGTGAGGTGGTTGCTTTTCAGGCAGATTCAGCTCTCTCTTCCGTCGGTGACGCGTGAGAACCAAAAGTAACCAAAGAAGAAGCAAACCGCTTTCATAACTTCAATGTATCACAGATTTGATGACAATTCGCTGACAACATGCCGAGTGTGTGGGCGAGACCACACGTGGGCTCGGGCCTCCCCTCAGGCTGTGCCGCCGACGGTCAGGCCTTCAAGGCGCAAGGTCGGCTGGCCGACCCCCACAGGCACACTCTGGCCTTCCTTGCCACAGGTACCGACACCGCTGTCCAGGGCCAGGTCGTTGCCGATCATCGTGACCTTCTTGAGGGATTCGGGGCCACTGCCCACGATGGTGGCCCCCTTCACGGGGTACTGCAGCTTGCCATCTTCGACCCACCAGGCCTGGCTGGCACTGAACACGAACTTGCCGCTGGTGATGTCCACCTGGCCGCCCCCGAAGTTGGTGGCATATAAGCCCTTTTTGATGCTGGCAATGATTTCGGCCGGCTCTTTGTCCCCGTTGAGCATGTAGGTGTTGGTCATCCGAGGCATCGGCAGGTGGGCGTAACTTTCGCGGCGACCATTGCCAGTAGGCTTGACCCCCATCAGACGGGCATTGAGGCTGTCCTGGATGTAGCCACGCAGGATGCCGTCTTCGATCAGCACGTTTTTCTGGCTGGCGCAGCCCTCGTCGTCGACATTGAGCGACCCCCGACGATCGGAGATCGTGCCGTCGTCCAGCACGGTGACGCCTTTGGCGGCCACGCGCTTGCCGATCATGCCGCTGAATGCGCTGCTGCCCTTGCGGTTGAAATCCCCCTCCAGGCCATGACCCACCGCTTCATGCAACAGCACGCCGGGCCAGCCGGGCCCGAGCACTACGGTCATCTCGCCCGCCGGTGCCGGTCGGCTGTCAAGGTTGATGAGCGCGGCCTGTACCGCTTCATCGACATAACGGCCAATCAATACGTCATCAAAGCGGTCCAGGCCAAACCGGCCACCACCACCGGACGAACCCATTTCTCGGCGGCCCTTGTGCTCGGCAATCACGGTCACGGAGAGCCGCACCAGCGGACGCACGTCTGCTGCCAGGGTGCCGTCAGCGCGGGCCACCAGCACCACGTCGTACTCGCTCGCCAGGCCCGCCATGACCTGCACAATCCGTGGGTCCTTGGCCTTGGCCAGGCGCTCCACTTTTTCCAGCAACGCCACCTTGGCGGCACTATCCAGCGTGGTGATGGGGTCGTGGGCGGGGTAGAGGGCGCGCGACTTGGCCACCTTGCGGGCACCGGTCTTCACCTTGCGGCTCTGACCCTGCGCACCGATGGTACGAACGCTGTGCGCGGCGTCCTTCAACGCCGCCCATGACAAATCATCCGAATAGGCAAAGGCGGTCTTTTCGCCACTCACGGCCCGCACACCCACCCCTTGGTCGATGCTGAAACTGCCCGTTTTCACAATCCCCTCTTCCAGGCTCCAGCCCTCGGAGCGGGTGTACTGAAAATACAGATCCGCGTCGTCAACCCCCGGCACCAGGATGTCACCCAGCGCTCGCCGCAGATGGGTTTCGTCCAGTCCGTAAGGGGCCAGCAACAGGTCGTGGGCGGTGGCCAGGCGGGCCAGGGTGGGTTCACGTGCAATCATGACCACATTGTAGGAAGTTGGCGCATGGCCTGCACTGGCCGATTCAGATTTCAGGACCTGGGCAACCGACTGGACTTGGCAATCGCCATGAGGATGCCCAGACTGGCGCCCAGCGTGACCATGGCCGTTCCGCCATAGCTCAGGAAAGGCAAGGGCACGCCCACCACCGGCAAAATGCCGCTGACCATCCCCATGTTGACAAAGGCGTAGACGAAATGCACCAACGTCAGGGCCGCAGCCAGCAAGCGGGCGAACAGGGTGGGCGCCTCGATGGCGATTTTGAGGCCCCTCCAGATCAGGAAGAAGAAAGCGGCCAGCAGCAGCAGCACACCGATAAAACCGAACTCCTCGGCAAAGGCGGCAAAGATGAAGTCTGTCGTGCGCTCCGGCACGAAGTTCAGGTGGGTCTGGGTACCCTGCATGAAACCTCGGCCCCACATGCCCCCCGCCCCGATGGCAATCATGCCCTGGATGATGTGAAAGCCCCGGCCCAGCGGGTCTTTCATTGGGTCTAGCAAGGTGCAGACGCGCTGGCGCTGGTATTCGTGCAGGATGTGCCAGTCCACGCCCGGGGCACACCAGGCCGGCTCCATGACGATCAGCGTGATGATGCCGACCACCCCCAACATCACCGGCGGAATGATGAGCTTCCAGCTGAGCCCGGCAAAGAAGATGACAAACAAGCCGGAGGAAGCCACCAGCAAGGTGGTGCCGAGATCGGGTTGCTGCAGGATGAGCGCCGACGGGATGGCCAGAATCAAGCCCGCCACCACAAAGTCCAGGCCGCGCAATTGCCCTTCGCGTTTCTGGAACCACCAGGCCAGCATGAGCGGCATGGCGATTTTCATGAGTTCGCTGGGCTGGATCACGATGCCCACAGTCACCCAGCGCTGTGCGCCTTTTTTGGTGATGCCGAACAGGGCCACCGCCACCAGCAGGGCCACGCCGACGATGTACATCGGCACCGCCACCGCCATCAGCTTCTGGGGGGGGACCTGAGCCACCAGAAACATGACACCGGCCGCAATGATCATGTTGCGCGCATGCAACTCGAAACGGCCCGGCAGTTCGTGGGCCACAGAGTACATGACGCCCAGGCCCAAGCCACCCAGCAGGATGACAATCGCCACCAGGGGCCAATCAAACCCCTGGAATATCGGCAATACACGGCGCCACAGGGGCGGTCTGTCAATCACTACGTCGGCCATGGCTGTGCATTATCCTTCGCTCATGACCCCTTTGGCCCATCCACCTGCCACCCACCTGCTCTATCTGCACGGTTTTCGCTCGTCGCCTCACTCCATGAAGGCGGTGAAAATGGCCCAACGCATCCAGCGCGACCACCCTGGCGTGACCTGGTGGTGCCCACATTTACCCCCTTCGCCGCGTGAATCGTTCGACGCCATCCGCCAAGGCATAGCCCACTGGCCGCGTGAACACATGGCGGTGGTGGGGTCTTCGCTGGGTGGGTTCTATGCCACCCGGGTGGCGCTGGAAACCGGCTGCCGCGCCGTCCTGCTCAACCCTGCGGTGGACCCGGCGCGCGACCTGGCGCGTTACATTGGCGAGCAAACGAGTTGGCACAACCCCGACGAACGCTTCTTCTTCCGGCCGGAATATGTGGACGAGCTGCGCGCCCTGGCCTGCGGCCCCCTGCCCCAGCCGGAACGGGTGCTGGCCGTGATCGCCAAAGGCGACGAGGTGCTGGACTGGCGCGAAATGGTGGGCCGTTACCCTGGCGTGCGCCTGAAGCTGCTGGAAGGCAGCGACCATGCCCTGAGCGACTTTGACCAGCTCATCGACGAAGTGATCGCTCACTTGCAACTGATTTGACATTCCCCATGGCCAAAGACAAAACCCTCTACGCCTGCAACGAATGCGCTGGCACCACCCCGCGCTGGCTGGGCAAATGCCCGCACTGCAACGCCTGGAACAGCCTGGTGGAAACCGTGGCCGAAGCCCCCACCACCAGCAAAAACCGCCTGAGCACCGGCAACAAAGGCCTGGCCCCCACCGCCGAACTGGCGGTGTTGAGCGAGATTGAAGCAGCCGACGTTGCGCGCACCCCCACCGGCCTGGGCGAACTGGACCGGGTGCTGGGCGGCGGCGTGGTGGAAGGCGGCGTGGTACTGATCGGCGGTGACCCGGGCATCGGCAAATCCACCCTGTTGCTGCAGGCGCTGGACGCGTTGCAGCGCGCCGGGCTGGACACGCTCTACGTGACCGGCGAGGAAAGCGGTGCCCAGGTCGCGCTGCGCTCGCGCCGGCTGGGGCTGGAGCAGAGCCAGGTGAAGGTGCTGGCCGAGATCCAGCTGGAAAAAATCATCGCCACGCTGGACGCCAAGCAACCCGCCATTGCCGTGATCGACTCCATACAGACGGTGTATTCCGATCAGTTGAGTTCGGCCCCCGGCTCGGTGGCGCAGGTGCGCGAATGCGCCGCCCACCTGACCCGTGCCGCCAAGGCCAGCGGCGTGGCCATTGTGCTGGTGGGCCACGTGACCAAGGAAGGCGCGCTGGCCGGCCCGCGCGTGCTGGAACACATGGTGGACACAGTGCTGTACTTCGAGGGCGACACCCACAGCAGCTACCGGCTGATCCGCGCCATCAAGAATCGTTTCGGCGCGGTCAACGAGATCGGCGTGTTCGCCATGACCGAAAAAGGCCTCAAGGGCGTGAGCAACCCCAGCGCCATCTTTTTAAGCCAGCACAGCCAGCCGGTGCCGGGCAGCTGTGTGCTGGTGACGCTGGAAGGCACCCGGCCGATGCTGGTGGAGATTCAGGCGCTGGTCGACAGCGGCGGCCCCAGCCCGCGCCGCCTGAGCGTCGGCCTGGACCGCGACCGACTGGCCATGCTGCTGGCGGTGCTGCACCGCCACGCCGGTGTGGCCTGCATGGACCAGGACGTGTTCGTGAATGCCGTGGGGGGCGTGCGCATTGGCGAGCCCGCCGCCGACCTGGCAGTGATGCTGGCCATCACCGGCAGCCTGCGCGGCAAGGCGCTGCCCAAAGGCTTCATCGCCTTT
>JAUVYR010000070.1 GCA_030602985.1 Burkholderiales bacterium | reverse complement strand
CTCGCCACCCAGCGCCACTCGACAGGCCTGGAGGGTGGCACCCACCGATCGCCGGGCGCGCTCTGCCATGGCCGGACTCCACGGAAAACCGATCTCGCGCTGTTCAGCGATGGTCAGACGGCCTTCAGCAACGGCCGCGATGTAGGCCGGGGTGTGCACCAGCGCCAGTTCACCGTCCGTGGCCGGCTGGGCCTCGGTGAAGCGGACATCTGGCAGATGCACCTGGAGTCGCTCGCGCAGGGCCGCGTACTTGGCCATCGGAAAACGATGGCCTTCGGGCAATGGCAGCACAAAATGGTCGGCGTAGTAAGCGTGCACACCGCGATTGTCGAAGCTTCGCCATCAGGGTGCTGAGCCTGTGGTTTTTTGAGACAGAAACTTTTTTGTTGCAGCGCAACAAAAATGGCTTGCATTTTTTTTGGATGACCCTATAATGGGAACCATGTTGCGGTGCAGCATTTGCTGAGGGGGCTCAAAAAACACAGCCTGCTGCACTCATCGTTCATCTTCACCAGGAGCTTGTTATGTTGACCGCTGAACAAATGATGGCCGCCCACAAAGCCAATATCGAAACCCTGTATGGCCTGACGCAAAAGGCTTTCGAAGGCGTCGAAAAACTGATGGAACTCAACATGCAGGCCACCAAAGCTGCACTGTCGGATTCTGCCAACAACGCGCAGGCACTCCTGAGCGTCAAGGATGCCCAGGAACTGCTCGCCATGCAGGCTTCCCTGATGCAGCCCCTGGCCGAGAAAGCCGCCGCCTACAGTCGTCAGATGTACGAGATTGCCTCGGGCACCGGCAGCGAATTTGTCAAGGCCGCCGAAGCCCAGGGTGCCGAAGCCCAGCAGAAGTTCATGGCTGTGGTCGACAACGTCGCCAAGAATGCCCCTGCGGGCTCTGAAACCGCTGTGGCCGTCATGAAAAACGCCGTCAGTGCAGCCACCAGCGCCATGGAAAACGTGCAAAAAGCCGTCAAACAGGCCTCCGACATGGCAGAAACCAACTTCAACGCCATGGCCAGCAACATGGCCAGCGCCTCCAAGACCACAACTCGCAAGCGTTGATACGCTGCATTTGTTGCAATCGGTTGTCTCCTCGGGTCTCTTCGAAATCGGATTCAGGGACCCCTTCAAGGGCTTCGCCATGCGAAGCCCTTTTTTTATGTTCGCGAGGGGCCAACAGGACGTCGGAGCGCCTGAAGTTGGGTTCTCAAAGCAGGGAGTGCCTGGTTCATGGCTTCACGGCCCGCTGCAATCGCCCGGCGCCGGGCAGCAAAGTCCGCACTGCCCACACCGGCCAGCGCCGGACGCACCACGACATCGGCCCGCTCAAGCGCCAGGCGGTTGATGCTCTGTCCCATGATGGTGAAGGTCCGCAGCAACACACGCAGGGCATCGTTGCCCGATGCATCTTCAGGCGCACTGGAAATGTCGACCGCCAGCACCAGTTCGGCCCCCATGCCCCTGACCTGATCCACCGGCACGGGAGCCACCAGCCCCCCATCGACATAGTCACGCCCCTGGATGCTGACCGGCGTGAACACGCCAGGCACCGAACTCGATGCGCGAACCGCGGTACCGGCATCGCCACGCTGAAACAGCACACCGCGCCCGGAAGCCAGATCCGTGGCCAGCACCCCCACGGGCATGGCCATGTCCTGCAACAGACGGTTGTTGACTTTGCGGTTGACAAAACGGGCCAGCGCCTCGCCGCGCAACAGGCCACGGTTGAAAATTGGCAGCGTCCAGTCGGTGATGGTCACCTCCTCCATCTCGAGCGCAGCCTGTTCGAGTTCAGCACCATTCATGCCACTGGCATGGAGCACTGCCACCAGACTCCCGGCCGAAGTACCCGCCACCATGTCAGGGCGCAAACCTTCGCGTTCCAGCACCTGAATCACGCCAATGTGCGCAAACCCTCGGGCCGCCCCGCCCCCCAATGCCAGTCCGACACGGGGGGGGCGCATGGGTGGCGGCTCGGGCGGCACCGGGGTTGCTGGCGCTGGCACCGGATCGGGTACGGAACGCTTGCCCAGCCCGCCGCAACCAGCCACCAGCAAGGCTGCGGCCCCCATCACAATCCCCCGTCGAACAGGCATCCGGTCACCCTTCAGAAAAACAAAAACCTAAAAGATAATGATTTGCATTTGTGATATGATCCACCTCGGTTTGACCCATCGCCCCTTGGAGCATTCACATGAAACTGCACAAAACCTTCGCACTGGCGCTGAGCGCGCTTACCCTCTCCCTGGCCGCCACCAGCGCGGTGGCACAGAGCCAGGTTCTCAACCTGTACTCGGCACGGCACTACGCCTCAGACGAGATTATTTTTAACGAGTTCACCCGCACCACCGGCATACGCATCAACCGTGTGGAGGCTGACGATGCCGGTATTGTGGCCCGACTGCGTGCCGAAGGTGCGGCATCTCCAGCCGATGTGGTACTGATGGTCGACGCCGCCCGCCTGGCCCGTGCCGACGCCGAAGGTCTGTTCCAGCCGATCAAGTCGGCCGCGCTGGATGCGGCCATCCCCGCCACCCTGCGCGCTGCGGCCACACCCGATGGCATCACCTGGACCGGTTTTTCCAAGCGAGCCCGCGTGATTGCCTATGACCCAACGCGTGTTCGCAGCGAAGACGTGCAGACCTATGAGCAACTGGCTGACCCAAAACTGCGGGGCATGTTGTGTTCGCGCTCGGGCTCCCACCCCTACAACCTGTCCCTGTTTGCCACCGTGGTCGAACGCCTGGGTGACCAGCAAGGCGAAGCCTGGCTGCAAGGTTTGGTGAACAACCTGGCTCGTCAACCCGTCGGTGGTGACACCGACCAGATCCGGGCGGTGGCGTCGGGTGAATGTGCAGTGGCCATCACCAACTCCTACTACGCTGCGCGCTTGATCCGTTCCGACCGGCCTGCCGATCGTGCGGTGATGGAGCGGGTGCGTATCGTCCACCCGAACCAGGCCACCTCGGGCACCCACGTCAACATCGCCGGCGGGGCGGTGGCACGCCACGCACCCAATCGCGCAAACGCCATCAAGTTCATGGAGTTTCTCGCCACACCCTTTGCGCAGGAATACTTTGCCAATGGCAACAACGAATACCCGACCGCCCAGGGCGTGACCGTCAACAACCCTGCCCTGACGGCACTGGGGGGCGACAACTTCAAGCAGGAAACCATCCCACTGGCGGTGGTGGCCCAGAACCTGACCAAAATCCAGCAGATGCTGGACCGCGTCCGCTTCCGTTAATCGCTGCTATCACTCAAACAGACCCGCTGCGTGCGGGTCTTTTTTTGGTGATAATTGACGTTTACGTAAACGTTAACACAGGAGTGGCAGATGGAGATTCAAGGCAAGGTATTCATCGTGACTGGCGGGGCATCCGGCTTGGGCGAAGGCACCGCCCGCATGCTGGCACAAAACGGCGGCCGGGTGGTCGTGGCCGATATGCAGACCGAAAAGGGCGAAGCAGTGGCGCGCGAGATTGGCGGCGCCTTCGTGAAATGCGATGTCAGCAACGAAGCCGATGGGCAGGCCGCGATTGCTCAAGCCCTCTCGATGGGCAAGCTCATGGGACTGGTCAACTGTGCTGGCATTGCCCCGGCAGAAAAAACCGTGGGCAAGTCGGGCGCGCACAACCTGTCGCTGTTCACCAAGACGATCATGGTCAACCTGGTGGGCTCGTTCAATATGATCCGGCTGGCCGCCGAAGCCATGTGCAAGAACGAGCCAGAACCCACAGGCGAGCGCGGGGTGATGATCTCCACCGCTTCGGTCGCCGCCTACGATGGGCAGATTGGTCAGGCTGCCTATGCCGCCTCCAAGGGAGGCGTGGTTGGAATGACGCTGCCCGTGGCCCGCGACCTGGCGCGCAATGGCATCCGCAACATGACCATTGCCCCCGGCATTTTTGGCACACCCATGCTGTTCGGCATGCCCCAGGAAGTTCAGGATGCACTGGCTGCCAGCGTGCCCTTTCCTTCCCGCCTGGGCCGACCCGACGACTACGCCAAGCTGGTCAAACACATCATCGAAAACGACATGCTCAACGGCGAGGTGATCCGCCTTGACGGGGCCATTCGCCTGGCCCCACGTTGATACCGCGGGCTGAAGCCAGCTGCGGCTTCGGCGCAGTGGGCGCATCTTGATGGGCTGACTCGGCGGGCGCGTGTAAGATGAAGCATCATTGTCACGATGTCACCCGCCATGTCGGCACCCACACCCCAGGAAATTGCCCGAGAAACCGTGAAACGGCTGGCAGCACGCAAGCTGCCGCCGACACCTGAGCATTTCTCCACCGTTTATCACGAGGTGGCGGGTACCCGACCGCTCAAACCTTTTCCGCTGGAGCATTTGCGGCACATTGGCAGTGCCCTGCCCGACCAGACCCCGGCACAACAGCGATTCAAGGCCCAGTTTGGCAAAGCGGTCACCATGCACAGTTGGGACGACCTGGAAAAGGCGCTGATTCAGCACCTTCGCCAGAGTGCCCCCAGCCACGAACGCAAGGACATGATCCCGGTGGCCGTGGTTGAAGAAGTGGGCCTGCCACCGGTGTTGCGCGAGCAGATGTGTCGCATTGTCACCTTTGCACTGCCGGCATTGGGCCAGGACGATCCGAAAATCATTGCACTGGGCGAAGAACTGACCCAATACCTGCGCCAGGACAGTCAGGACCCGGACACCTTGCGCAAAATGATGTCGGATTTTGCGTTCCGCCTGTCGTTCGTGGCCGAAGATCAGGCCGCCATCCGCGAAGCATTGCTTGGCCTGTTGCGCACGGTGTTTGAAAACATCCAGGCAATCAACCCGGAAAACCCCTGGCTGCAAGGGCAGCTCGAGGCCCTGGTGCAGGCCACCCAGCCGCCGCTGGCGCTGCGTCAGCTCGAAGACGTCGAACGTCGACTCAAGAGCCTCATCATCAAGCAGATCGAGGCTCAGCAGCAGACGCTGGCCGCCCAGCAGACGATGAAAGAGACGCTGAGCACATTTCTGCACAAGCTGGCACAGACCACCGCCAGCAGCGAGGAATACCACAAGCGCTTCGAAGCCTGCGCCGAACAGCTGGACCAGGCCAGCAGTGTGGCCGAGATCGCCCCGGTTTTGCAAGCGGCCATCCAGTCGGCACGTGGCCTGGCCGAAGACACCCGCCACACGGCCGAGGAGTTGAGCGAATTGCGTTCCCGTGCCGAGCATGCCGAAGCCGAAATTCAACGCCTGCGCAACGAACTCGACCAGATGAGCGCCATGGCCAGCCACGATCTGCTGACCGGTGCACTGAACCGCCAGGGTCTGGCCGATGTGGTTGGAAAGGAACTGGCACGCTCGGACCGCTCAGGCACTGCGGTCTGCGTGGCACTGCTCGATATCGACGACTTCAAACGCCTGAATGACCGTCTTGGCCACCTCAGTGGCGATGCCGCCTTGAAGCACCTGGCCAGCGTGGCCAAGGCATCACTCAGGCCTCACGACGCGGTGGCCCGCTTCGGGGGGGAGGAATTTGTCGTGATCATGCCGGACACCCAGCTCCCGGAGGCCACCGAAGTGCTGACCCGCCTGCAACGCGAACTCACCAAACAGCTCTTTCTGCAAGGGTCGGAGCATGTGCTGATCACCTTCAGTGCCGGCGTGGTGCAGGTAAAACCCGGTGAATCCATGGACCAGATCATCGACCGGGCTGACAAGGCCATGTACAGCGCCAAGCGGGCTGGCAAGAACCGCGTGGTGGCGGCGTAGCCCTTACACGTCGATGGCGCTGGCCGAGCCGGCCTGCTTGCGCAATTCGAACTTCTGGATCTTGCCGGTACTGGTCTTGGGCAATTCCCCAAACACGATGGCACGGGGCACCTTGAAGCCCGCCAGGTGCTGCTTGCAGTGGGCCACCATTTCATCCACGGACACCTCCGCACCGACCTTCAGTTCAATGAAGGCACAGGGGGTTTCACCCCAACGTGCATCGGGTTTGGCCACCACCGCTGCCGCAAGTACCGCGGGATGACGGTACAACACGTCTTCCACCTCGATGGACGAGATGTTTTCGCCGCCCGAAATGATGATGTCCTTGCTGCGGTCCTTGATTTTCACGTAGCCGTCGGGGTACTGCACGGCCAGGTCACCACTGTGGAACCAGCCACCGGCAAAGGCTTCTTCGGTGGCCTTGGGGTTCTTGAGGTAGCCCTTCATGGTGATGTTGCCCCGGAACATGATTTCGCCCATGGTCTCGCCGTCGTGCGGCACGGGCTGCATGGTTTGCGGGTCCAGCACCTGCACACCACGCTGCAGGTGGTAGCGCACGCCCTGGCGCGCGTTCAGGCGGGCACGCTCGCCGATGTCCAGCGCATCCCAGGCCTCATGCTTGGCGCAGACGGTGGCCGGGCCATAGACCTCGGTCAGCCCATACACGTGCGTCAGGTCAAAGCCCATCTGCTCCATGCCTTCGATCATCGAGGCCGGGGGGGCCGCCCCCGCCACCATGGCCTTGATGCCGGCAGGCAGGCCCACCTTCATGGTGGCCGGCGCGTTGACCAGCAGGCCATGCACGATGGGTGCCCCGCAGTAGTGGGTGACACCGTGCTCGCGCATGAGGTCAAAAATCAGCTGGGCATCCACCTTGCGCAGGCAGACATTGACGCCAGCACGGGCCGCCAGCGTCCAGGGAAAGCACCAGCCGTTGCAGTGGAACATGGGCAGCGTCCACAGGTAGGTGGCGTGCTTGGGCATGTCCCATTCCAGGATGTTGGAAATCGCATTGATGGCTGCACCGCGGTGGTGGTAGACCACGCCCTTGGGGTTGCCGGTGGTGCCGCTGGTGTAGTTCAGGGCAATGGCGTCCCATTCGTCTTCGGGCAATTGCCATGGGTCGGCCGCATCGCCCGTCGCCAGGAAAGCCTCGTAATCTTCGGCGCCCAGATCGGCCGTGGGCGGACCAAACAGATCGTCTTGTGCCAGCAGCACCCGGATGGGGGTCTGACTCTGTCGCAAGGCCAAGGCCTTTTGCAACACAGCGGCAAATTCGGGGTCCACGACGATGGCCTTGGCCTCACCGTGGTCGAGCATGAACGCAATCGCTTCCGGATCCAGCCGGGTATTGAGGGTGTTGAGCACCGCACCGGCCATGGGAATGCCAAAATGGGCCTCGACCATGGCGGGCACGTTGGGCAACATCACCGCCACGGTGTCGTTCTTGCCGATGCCCGAGCGCTTCAGGGCACTGGCCAGCTGGCAGCAGCGCTGGTAGGTCTGTCCCCAGGTTCGACGGATGGCCGCTGCACCCAGACCATGCACCAGCGCCAGCCGATCAGGGTAGACCATGGCGGCACGCTCCAGAAAATCCAGCGGACTCAAGGGCACAAAGTTGGCGGCATTGCGTGGCAGGTGCTGGTCGAAGATGGATGTCATGGGAGTGTCTCCAGGTTTGTGGGCTGGCCAAGGTCGGCTGATAGTTTACCCGATCCGAAGCAAGGGAAAGCCGGCCATCTCGGTCAAAATACCGTGTGGCCATCCCCCAGAGCTTCATTCAGGAATTGCTGACCCGCGTCGACATCGTCGAGGTGGTGGGCCGCTACGTGCAGCTCAAGAAAGGCGGGGCCAATTTCATGGGCTTGTGCCCGTTCCACGGCGAAAAATCGCCTTCGTTCAGCGTGAGCCCGACCAAGCAGTTCTTTCACTGCTTTGGCTGCGGCAAGCATGGCAACGCAGTCGGCTTCCTGATGGAACACACCGGTGTGGGCTTTGTGGAAGCAGTCAAGGACCTGGCCCAGCAAGTGGGCCTGCAAGTGCCCGAGGAAGACATCCCTCCGCAGGAGCGGGCGCGGGCCGCGGAACAACGCCAGCGCCAGAACACCCTGAACGATGTGTTGCTCAAAGCGTCCCAGTCGTATCAGGCCCAGTTACGTCTAGCGCCCAAGGCGATGGACTACCTGAAACGGCGCGGTCTGACCGGACAGATTGCCAAGACATTTGGTCTGGGATATGCGCCCGAAGGCTGGCGCTTTCTTTCCACCGTGTTCCCGGACTACCAGAGTGATCTGCTGGTCGAGTCGGGCCTGGTGATTGCCAGCGAGGCTGACGACACGGCCGAGTCGGGCAAGGAAGGCAAGCGCTACGACCGCTTTCGCGACCGCATCATGTTCCCGATACGCAATGTCAAGGGCGATTGCATCGGCTTTGGCGGGCGTGTGATTGACCAGGGCGAACCCAAATACCTGAATTCGCCCGAGACCCCGGTATTCAGCAAAGGGCATGAGCTGTACGGCCTGTTTGAAGCCCGCACAGCCATCCGGCAAGCCGGTTACGTGCTGGTGACCGAAGGCTACATGGACGTGGTGGCCCTGGCGCAACTGGGCTTTCCGCAGGCGGTGGCGACACTGGGCACGGCTTGCACCCCCGACCATGTGCGGTTGCTGTTTCGCTTCAGCGACACCGTCGTGTTCAGCTTTGACGGCGACGCGGCAGGCCGCCGCGCGGCACGCAAAGCCCTGGAGGCCGCCCTGCCCTGGGCCACCGACACCCGAACGGTGAAGTTCCTGTTTTTGCCCGCCGAGCACGACCCGGACAGTTTTGTCCGTGCCCATGGGCCAGAAGCCTTTGCCACCGCGATCCAGCAGGCCACCCCGCTGAGCCGCTTCTTGCTGGACAGCGCCGCCAGCGGCTGCGAACTTGACACGGCCGAAGGACGTGCCCGGATGGGCAGTCAGGCCCAACCTTTGTGGACCGCCATGCCAGACGGGGCCTTGAAGCGCCAATTGCTGCAAGATCTGGCCGATGGCATAGGCCTGGAGGCCCGCGAACTGGCGCAATTGTGGCAACCCAAAGGGGGCCGTCCGAATCTGGGTTCCGCCACGGCAGGCTGGCGCCAGCAGACACCTCCAGCTCAACCACCGGCAAACGTCACCCCCCCGGCGCCTCGCCCGACTCGCCCGAGTGCGCCACCACCCAGGCGTCCTCAACGGAAACGAGGCCTGCTCGGCCGGGCTGACCGGGTGGCGCGGATCGTGCTGAGCACCCCCGATGCCTGGAACTGGCTGACCAACGAAGATCATCATCTGCTGGCAGAAGAACCCCAGCCACATGGTCTGCTGTTTGCCTGGCTCGAATCGCAGTGGCTGGAGCACGGCCCTCAGCCCTGGGCGGTGCTGCGCGAAGCCATGCGAGGGCAGCCGTTTGAAGGGCTGGCACTGGACTTGTACGACAGCGGCCTGGAACTGGAACGACCAGAGCGCGAAGGTAACGGGAGCGAAGGACCTGAAAGTCAAAGCCCGGAAATCGAACTGCGCCAACTGCTGAGGCGCATGCACATCGAACGCTTGAAACAGCTGGAGACTGAATGGGCCGCTAAAGCTGCCAGCGAGCCAGCCGCACTGGCCCACTACCGGACCACACAGGCAGCAAGGATGGAGCTGGAGCAGGCTGACCGTCCCGCATGAACGATTTTTGGCGTGAATCACGGTTTTCGTTATAATGTAACGTTACGCAAGTGCGACAGCAGCACCTCCGGACTGGCCAAATGCTCACGAACGAGCTTGGGGCACCGCCCACCGGCCCAGGCAACCTGCCTACCCCGCAAGGACTGCACACCAAATGTTCGCCCACAGAGCTTGCGCCTCACCCTGCAACGGGTGAATTCGGCCTGCCCATGCTGGCCTGTTTCTGTTTCCATTATTCCTTGCGCCCGTGGTCAGCGGGCAGAAAGCCGTGTTCGTGAGCACCAAGAAATCGACCGCCAAATCGAAAAAAGCCGACGAGGCCACCCTGCCTGAAGAGGACGCGCTGGTAGAGGCCCCTGCAGCAGCCCCTGCGAAGAAAAAAGCGACACGCGCCACCAAAGCGGCCGCTGACAGCAGCGA
>JAUVYR010000037.1 GCA_030602985.1 Burkholderiales bacterium | reverse complement strand
TCAGTGCGCCCAAAATGGGCAAACAGGCCTGAAACAGGCCTCGAAAAGGGCTGTGCAGGCCGTCAAAAGCGCTCTGCACCGCCTGAAAACCGGTGCGCACGGTGATGCGACTGCTTTGATGAACACTTTTTCAACGGCCTGGTAAGCGATATGTATTGCTGAGTTGACCCCTTTTTCCTTTGCTCAATCAGAGACTGACCTTGGGGTGAGCGAAGAAAGTAGTACAACCATTTGGCGCGTATTTCATCGCCGCACTTAAGAAGTCCAACATTTTTGATTGCAAAGTCTGGTGAAGCTTCTTTAACGACGCATAGCTCGCCAACCGTTCCAATCATCGTCAGCAAAATATCCCATTGGTCTACTTTGCTTCGCTTGTTTATAGCTTCAAAGTCTTCATGCGAGATTCGATATGCCGAATCAATATCGAGGCGGCCATTTTTTACATTCTTTGACGTAACAAGACGCTTGCCTGATTGTGTTTCCTTTGGGCTGTCATGAGTGCCGTCGGCTACACGCTGGCAAAACTCCTGGCATTCAACCGTGATGAAATCGGGGCAAATTTCGAAACTCATACCCCAGCCCTCCCAGCTTCTGCCGAATCAGCGCATCCAGCTCCGCGCCTTTGGTCATGCGATGGTTCAGAAACCCACATGTCATGAGTGAGAAAGGGCGTCAGCCCAGCCGCCCTGACCGACTGAAACCGTTCCACCGCGTGGGTCACTTGGCGCAGTGGCGGGCTGATCCAGCCGATGACGTTCAAGATCAACTCATGCTGGGCATCCAGGTCGCGCCAGTGGACGATGCGTTCGTGGTGAAACACGCGGTTGCGCAACACCCGAATGTGCTCCAGGTCGTTTTTGCGGTCTTTGCGCTTGTGCAGGCTTTTGGGCATGTGGGGAAAAACGGCTTTGATGCCGCCGGGCAGAAACGGGGTATGCTGCTCGTAGTGGGCTTCAAACAAGCTGGTCCAGAACCCGAATTGCAGTTCGGCCACCACACGGCCCGGGGTGCAGGCCTTGCCCAGCTTGTGAAGTTTTGCCTTGGCTTTGCGGATTTCTTCTTGCCCCCATGGGGTCATCGCAAACGCTGAGGCGTCGTACCAGTCTTCGCGTCCCATCAATCGGGCCAGGTGTTGGTGAATGGCGTTGCGCAAGGCAATTTCACAGTTTTGCAGCGCGGGGTACAGGCTCTCACACAAGGCCATGTTGAGCAGGTAGCGCGCCAGCGTGACTTTGGGGTCGGCCTGCCCATCGGCGCACGGAACGACATACGCCTGCAAACGTTCGGCAGAGATGTGGAGCTCGACTTGCTGATGTAACCAGGGTTGCATGCGCCGATTCGCTTATCGTAAAATCAAAGTGTAAGCCTCGGAACTCCCTCTCCCGCTCTTTGCGGCGGTGACTGGAGCCGAGGTTTCTTTCTTGGTGAGCTCAGAACTCATACCCCAGCCCCCCCAGTTTCTGCCGAATCAGCGCGTCCAGCTCCGCGCCCTTGGCCATTTGCTCGCCCAGCTTCTCGGTCAGCTTGCGCATCTTGTCGTCAAAGGCTTCGTCGTCGTCTTCCACTTCCTCAGCACCCACGTAGCGGCCCGGGGTCAGCACATGGCCGTGCTGGGCAATCTCGGCCAGGGGTACGCTGCGGCAAAAGCCGGGTTGGTCTTGATATTCAGTGACAGTGGCGCCGTCTTCCACCTCACCCCGCCAGGCAGCCACGGTCTCGGCAATGCGGGTGATGGCGGCATCGTCCAGCTCGGCCTGCACGCGTGAAATCATCTTGCCCTGTTTGCGGGCGTCGATGAACAGCACCTCACCCTTGCGCTTCTTGCTCTTGGCCAAGAACCACAGGCAGGCCGGAATCTGCGTGTTGAAGAACAGTTGCCCCGGCAGGGCCACCATCACTTCCACCACGTCGGCTTCCACCATCGCGGCGCGGATGACGCCTTCGTTGTTCTGGCTGCTGCTCATGCTGCCGTTGGCCAGCACGATGCCGGCACGGCCACTGTCCTTCAGGTGGTGCAGCATGTGTTGCAGCCACGCGTAGTTGGCGTTGCCTTGCGGTGGGTCGCCATACACCCAGCGCGGGTCGCCTTCCAGGCTGCCGTGCCACCAGTCGGAGATGTTGAACGGCGGGTTGGCCAGAATGAAGTCGGCCCGCAGGTCGGCGTGCTGGTTGCGGGTGAAGGTATCGGCGGGTTCACGGCCCAGGTTGAAGTCGATGCCCCGGATGGCCAGGTTCATGGCCGCCAGGCGCCAGGTGGTGGGGTTGGCCTCTTGCCCGTAGATGGACACATCGCCCAGCTTGCCGCCGTGCGCTTCGATGAACTTCTCGCTCTGCACGAACATACCGCCCGAGCCACAGCACGGGTCGTACACCTTGCCCTGGTGCGGGGCCAGCACGGCCACCAGGGTTTTGACGATGCTGGCCGGGGTGTAGAACTGCCCGCCGCGCTTGCCTTCGGCATTGGCGAACATGCCCAGGAAGTATTCGTACACCTGGCCCAGCACGTCGCGGGCTTGCGCCGCGTCTTGCCCAAAACCGATGGTGGAAATCAGGTCCACCAACTCGCCGAGCTTGCCGTCGGGCAACTGGGCGCGGGCGTAGCGTTTGTCCAGAATGCCCTTGAGCTTGGGGTTCTCGGCCTCGATGAGGGTGAGTGCGTTGTCGATGAACTTGCCAATCTCCACGCTCTTGGCCATGGAGCGGATGGTTTCCCAGCGGGCGCCTTCAGGCACCCAGAACACATTGGCGCTCTTGTAATAGTCCCGGTCTTCCAGTTCGGCGGCCAGGTCTTCGGGGCTGGCGTCGGCAAAGTAGAACTCGTCGGCGGGGTTTTGCAGCCGGCCTTCAATCTCGGCCCGGCGGTCGGTGAAGGTGTCGGAGACGTACTTCAGGAAGATGAGGCCCAGCACCAGGTGCTTGTACTCGGCGGCGTCCATGTTGGCGCGCAGCTTGTCGGCGGTGGCCCAGAGGGTTTTTTTGATGTCGTCGAGCATGAGAAACCAGCGCAAAGGGTGTGACAGTGTGTTGATTATGTCGGCTAAACCAGCCAATTCAGGATGTACTCATCGATGGGGACGCCGACCCTTTCGAGCAAGCTCACGATTCATGAAAAAAGCCAACCTCTCGGTTGGCTTTTTGCTGGCTGGGTGTCTGTGCGATCAGGCCAGATCAAACCGGTCGGCGTTCATCACCTTGGTCCAGGCGGCCACGAAGTCGTTGACGAACTTCGTTTGATTGTCGTCCTGGGCGTAGACCTCGGCGTAGGCGCGCAGGATGCTGTTCGAGCCGAACACCAGATCCACACGGGTGGCCGTGAACTTCGTCGCGCCGGTGGCCCGATCGACGATGTCGTAGCTGTTGCGGCCCGTTGGCTTCCAGCTGTACGACATGTCGGTCAGGTTGACGAAGAAGTCGTTGGTCAACGCGCCTGGGCGGTCGGTGAACACGCCGTGCCGGGTGCCGCCATGGTTGGTGCCCAGCACGCGCATGCCACCGATCAGCGCCGTCATTTCGTGGGCGGTCAGGCCCATGAGTTGCGCACGATCCAGCAACAGCTCTTCGGGCTTGACCACGTAGTGCTGCTTCTGCCAGTTGCGGAAACCGTCTGCCAGCGGCTCCAGCACATCGAAGGACTCGACATCGGTCTGGGCCAGTGTCGCGTCACCACGGCCTGGAGCAAACGGCACGGTCACGGTCACACCTGCGGCCTTGGCGGCCTGCTCGATGCCCACATTGCCGCCGAGCACAATCACATCAGCCACGCTGGCACCCGTGTCAGCGGCGATCTTTTCGTAAACGGCCAGCACTTTGGCGAGGCGGGCGGGCTCGTTGCCTGCCCAGTCCTTCTGTGGGGCCAGACGGATTCGAGCCCCATTGGCGCCGCCCCGATGGTCGGAACTGCGGTAGGTCCGGGCGCTGTCCCAGGCGGTGGAAACCATCTCGCTGATCGACAGGCCGGCCGCAGCGATCTTGGCCTTCACGGCAGCCACGTCATAGCTCTTGTTGCCGGCAGGCACCGGGTCTTGCCAGATCAGGTCTTCAGCCGGCACTTCAGGGCCAATGTAGCGGGCCTTCGGGCCCATATCGCGGTGGGTCAGCTTAAACCAGGCGCGAGCGAACACATCCTCGAAGTACGCCTGATCGGCAGCGAAACGTTCCGAAATCTTGCGGTACTCGGGGTCCATCTTCAAAGCCATATCGGCGTCCGTCATCACAGGCATGACGCGGATGCTCGGGTCTTCCACATCGACAGGCATGTCTTCAGGCGCGATGTTCACCGGCTTGTACTGCGAAGCGCCAGCGGGGCTCTTGGTGAGCTCCCAGTCGTACTTCATCAGCATGGCGAAGTAGCCGTTGTCCCACTTGGTGGGGTGGGTGGTCCAGGCACCTTCAATGCCGCTGGTCACTGCATCACGGCCGACACCGCGGGTTTTGTGGTTCATCCAGCCAAAACCCTGTTCTTCGAGGTCAGCGCCTTCTGGGGCGGGGCCCAGGTTGCCTGCGTTGCCGTTGCCGTGTGCCTTGCCCACAGTGTGACCACCAGCGGTCAGGGCCACGGTTTCCTCGTCGTTCATGGCCATGCGGGCAAAGGTCACGCGCATGTCGCGGGCGGTCTTGAGCGGGTCGGGCTGGCCGTCCACGCCTTCGGGGTTCACGTAGATCAGGCCCATCATCACGGCGGCCAACGGGTTTTCGAGGTCGCGCTCACCGCTGTAGCGGCTGCCTTCGCCACCGCTCTTGGCCAGCCATTCCTTTTCTGAACCCCAGTAGGTGTCTTTCTCGGGGTGCCAGATGTCTTCGCGACCAAAGGCAAAGCCGAAGGTCTTGAAGCCCATGGATTCGTAGGCCACGTTACCCGCCAGAATCATCAGATCGGCCCAGCTGATCTTGTTGCCGTACTTTTTCTTGATCGGCCACAGCAGGCGACGGGCTTTGTCCAGGTTGCCGTTATCGGGCCAGGAGTTCAATGGTGCAAAACGCAGGTTGCCGGTGCCAGCCCCGCCACGACCATCGGCCACGCGGTAGGAACCCGCTGCGTGCCAGGCCATGCGGATCATCAGGCCGCCGTAGTGACCCCAGTCGGCTGGCCACCAGGGCTGGCTGCTGGTCATGAGTTCGGTCAGGTCCTTCTTGAGGGCCTGGACGTCCAGCTTCTTGACCTCCTCACGGTAATTGACCCCTTTCAGCGGGTTGGTCTTGCTGTCATGCTGGTGCAGGATATCCAGGTTCAACGCATTGGGCCACCAGGCTTGCGCGTGGTTGGTGAGCGTCTGATTGGAATTGGCTCCGTGCATGACGGGGCATCCGGTCGTGGTCGGTGGGTTCGCGGTCATGAGCATCTCCTGTGTGGGTTCATTGGAAGGCGAAATTCAGTGTACCCCCGCCACCTGAAAAATGTGTTCACTTTTACCAATGGCGGGCATGGGCGATGACTACGATAGACTGCATTCATTGCGTTTCCGTGTCTGTCCATCGCCCATGAACACCTTGCAACTGGAGGATCTGCCCGGCGGGCCAAGCACTCTGGTACTCTGCGCCACGCCTCGTCTGGCCCGATCCCTGCAGGAGCGGCAAGGGAGGTGCGCACGACAAACCGTGCACCCCGCCACCGAAGCCTTGATATGCATGACGGTGGAGCAATGGCTGAGCCAGTGGCGCGAGGCGTGGCTGCTGACGGGGCATACCGTGGACCCTGCGCTGCAACACATGATGTTGTCCTCCACACAGGAGCGTCTGCTCTGGGAACGGGTGATTCGGCAGACCCTGGGCGATGATGACGCCACCCGCCTGTTCGACTTGCCCGCACTGGCGCAAACCGCCCAGGAAGCCCATCAGCTACAGAGCATATGGCAGGTGGCCATACCCCCAAGCGGTTTGGCCGAGGAACACCAGCAGTTCCAACGCTGGCGCGCAGCGTTCATGCAGACATGCATGCAAGAAGGTTGGGCCACCCGCCATGAGCTCGATGCACACACGGTGCAGGCGTTGCAGGCGCCCGTCCCCGGCCTGCCCTGGCCCGAGACGGTGGTGCTCGCTGGCTTCAACCGGCTCAACCCGCAGGAACAGGCATTGGTGAATCGCTTGCCGGCTCTGGGCGTGGCCGTCAGCTGGCTGGACGACACGCTGCCCCTCGCCCGGCAGACCCTGCAGCGCCACCCGGATGCCGCTGCCGAATGCCGTGCGGCCGCTCATTGGGCACGCGAGTGGCAGGTTCGGCAGCCTGACGCGCGGCTCGCGGTGGTGGTGCCCGATCTGGCCGCCATGCGCCAGCCCCTGCACGACGCCCTGGAGGATGCCCTGGCCCCCTGGCTGGCCTTGCCGGCAGCGGCCGAGCGGCAACGCCCCTTCAACATCAGCCTCGGGCGACCGCTGAGCGACCATGCCCTGGTGGGTGTGGCGCTGGCCTTGCTGCAGAGCGTGGCCCATGTGGAACCTATCGCGCAGACCGAGTTGTCACCCGTCTTGCTCAGCCCCTATTGGGGCGGCGATGCCACCGCGCCGATGCGGGCGCAGCTCGATGCCGCCATGCGACAGCATCGACCTGCCCAGGTGCACTGGAGCCATCTGGCGGATCTGGCGCAAGCCAACGGAACACCATGGGCGCTGACACCGCTGACTGCATGGCTGAGAGCCCTCAGTACACTGCCCAGTACCCTGCCCCGCCGGCAGCTGCCATCGGCATGGGCAGCCTGGATACCGGACACGCTGCGGTCTGTCGGCTGGCTCGCCCAGCGCAGGCTGAGCAGCCACGAATACCAGCAGCACGAAACGTTTACAGAATGCCTAGCCGAATTGTCTCGGCTGGATGCCTTCACCGGCCCCATCCCCTTGTCTGAAGCCTTGCGCCGCCTGCGACAGCTGTGCCGGGAGCGGGTATTTCAGCCCGAAACCGAAGGGCGCCCCACTATCGAGGTGCTGGGCCTGCTGGAGGCCAGTGGGCTGCGGTTTGACGCGGTCTGGGTCATGGGCATGGAAGCGGGCACCTGGCCACCGCCCATCAGGCCCAACCCCCTGCTGCCTGTGGCGGCGCAACAGCAGGCCCGCTGCCCGAATGCCAGCGCCGAGGTGCAACTGGCCTTTGCCCGACAGGTCCATGCCCAGCTCAGCCAGTCGGCCCCCGATGTGGTGTGGTCATGGCCACACCGGTCGGGGTCGGCCGTGCTGGCGCTGAGCCCCCTGCTGGCGCAACACTCGGTCTTGACTCCCGTGCAGGTGAACCATCCCACGCACCTCCACTGGGCGGCAGAAGCCTTGGCATGCCCGGATACACGCATGGCCCCGCTGCTCAACGACACCCAGGCACCCGCGGTCGGCATAGGCGAGACGGTGGCTGGCGGATCGGCCTTGCTCAAAGCGCAAGCCATTTGCCCCGCCTGGGCGTACTACCGGTTCCGCTTGGGCGCCCGCCCGTTCGACGAACCAGTGGACGGCCTGGATGCGCGCCAACGGGGAACGCTGTTGCATGCGGCGCTGGAATGCCTCTGGCGGGACCTGGGCACATCCGCCCGCCTGCAGGCCCTGGATGACACCCAGACACAGGCGGCGATTGAACAGGCCATCGCCACCGCCTGGGCCCGGCGCGAGGCCGAAGGGGGCTTGGAGCCCTTACAGCCCCGCAGCCGCGCGCTGGAATCCCGCCGCTTGCAGCGGCTGCTGTCGCACTGGCTGCACGTGGAAAAGCAACGCAAAGAAGCGTTTGCCGTCGTTGCCACCGAGCAGCGCGAAGCCATTGCCCTGCAACGGCTGAACATCCGGGTTCAGATCGACCGCATGGACCAGCTCGACGATGGCAGCCATGTGATCATCGACTACAAAACGGGCGCCACCGTGGACACCAGTAACTGGGCCAGCCATCGGCTCACAGAACCCCAGCTGCCCCTGTATGCCACCTGGAGGGCCAGCCAGGGCGACGCAGTGGCAGCCGTGGCGTTTGCCAAAGTGCTGCTGCGCGACCCGGGGTGGGCGGGCCTGGCCGATCAGGACGAACGGGTCCCTGGCGTCACCAGCCTGACGAACCGATACAACCGCCAACGCTACCCGGCCGACCGCTTTCCCGACTGGGCCGCGGTGCTGGAACACTGGTCAACCGCACTGAACACCGTTGCGCATGAAATTCTGTCGGGAGACGCGGCCGTGCGCCTGGACAATGAAAAGGCCCTCACCTATTGCGAGGTACTGCCCTTGCTGCGCCTGAACGAACGCCGCCAGCAATGGCTGGAAAGCAGTGCTCATGACACCTGACGAACTGCTGCAACGCGACACCGCCAACCGGGCACTGGCGATCGACCCGACGCAGTCGTTCATCGTCGAAGCCCCGGCAGGGGCGGGCAAGACCGAACTGCTGACCCAGCGCCTGCTGGCCCTGCTCGGGCAGGTGAACGAGCCGGAAGACATCGTGGCCCTGACCTTCACCAACAAGGCGGCCGCTGAAATGCGTGAGCGGGTGATGGACAGCCTCGCATTGGCGGCGGCCGGGGTGTTGCCTGAAGCCCCGCACAAGCAGATCACCTTCCGGCTCGGCCAGGCGGCCCTGGCGCGCGACCAGGCCAAAGGCTGGAAACTGCTGGAGCACCCCGGGCGGCTGCAGATCACCACCCTGGACGCCTTGTGCGGCCGACTGGCCCGGCAAATGCCCCTGCTGTCCCGACTGGGGAGCCAGCCGGGCGTGGCCGTCGACCCCGAGCCCCATTACCGCCAGGCCGCCCGTGACACACTCGCCTGGCTGCACACCGACCACCCCGCTGCCGACGTGCTGGAGCGACTGCTCGACCGCTTTGACCACGACACCCAGCGCCTGCAAAACCAGCTGGTGGAGATGCTGGCCAAGCGGGATCAGTGGATGCGCCATTCCCACGCCGCGCTGGACCTGAACGCCGCCGAGGCCGCACTGCGCGACTTGATTGGGGATGAACTGCAACAGGCACTGGCCCTGCTCACCCCCGATCGTCAACACCTGCTCATGCCTGCGGCCCGGCATGCTGCCTCCGTCGTGCTGACCGCCCAGGCGGCTGGCGAGCCCCTGACCGGCTGGGAAGCCCTCAGCATTTTTGAGCACTGGACGACTCCCCTCACCGGCCACCCGGAAGAAGCGCCGCTCTGGCGGACCTTGCCCCTGCTGCTGCTGACCAAGGAATGCAAGGACGTGCGGGCCAAACTGCCGTCCGAGCCCTTCAGGGACCCGCCAGGCAAAGCCTTGGCCGATGCAGTCAAACCCCTGATGCAGACGCTCAAGGACGAGGGCGCAGCGCCCCTGTTCAAGCGCCTGAGCCGCCTGCCAGAGCCGGTTTACAGCGAAGAAGAGAAAGCCTTCATCGACGACTTGCTGACCGTGCTGCGCATCGCCACCGCCCAGCTGTGGCTCTGCTTTCAGCGCGCCGGGGAGATCGACTTCACGGCCATGGCCCAGAACGCCCTCCTGGCTCTGGGGCCGGCCGATGCTCCCTCACCCCTGCAGCTCCAGCTGGACTACCGCATCCACCACCTGCTGGTTGACGAATTTCAGGACACCAGCCCCACCCAGGTACAGCTGCTGGAACGCCTGATGGCCGGCTGGCAGGTGGGCGAGGCCCGCAGCCTGTTTCTGGTCGGCGACCCCATGCAGTCGATCTACAAATTCCGCAAAGCCGATGTGGGCTTGTTCCTGAGCATCAAGCAGCGGGGGCTGGGCGGCTGGCCACTGCAAGCCTTGCACCTGTACCGCAACAACCGCTCCGACCCGACGGTGGTCGAATGGGTCAACCAGACGTTTCCCCAGGTCTTTGCCCCCGAGGACAACCACCACCGTGGGGCTGTCCGCTTTGCCCCAGCGGCGGCCACGCGAGGGCACGACCCGCTGGCGGCCGTCTGCTGGCACCCGGTGATCGCTGATGATGACACCCCTGAAGCCGCACCGGCCGACCTGGGTGAACGCGAGGCCATGCAGGTGATCGAGCTGATCCGTGTCGCCCTGCAGCAGGACCCGGAAAGCACCGTGGCTGTGCTCGTTCGGGCACGTTCGCACCTGGAGAGCCTGGTCACGGCGCTGCGATCCCAGCAACCGCCCATCCCGTTTCAGGCGGTGGAAATCGAAAGCCTAGCCGACCGCCAGGCCATCCAGGACCTCACCAGCCTCACCCATGCCCTGCATCACCTGGCCGATCGCGTGCATTGGCTGGCCATGTTGCGAGCGCCCTGGTGTGGGCTGACGCTGGCCGACCTGCACGCACTGGCCGCCGACGATCACCACACCCCCATCTGGTCGCTGATGCAGGACGACGCCCGCGTGCAACGGCTGAGCCTGGACGGCCAGCAGCGCCTGGGGCACGTGCGGCAGGTGGTACAGGCAGCCCTGCCGCACCAGGGGGTGATGCGACCCCGGCGTTGGGTGGAAGGGGTGTGGATGGCTCTCGGCGGGCCGCTGTGCCTGGCCGATGCCAGCGAGCTGCAGAACACCGCCGAATTCTTCCATGCCCTGGAGCGGTGCGAACGCGATGGACTGCTGGACCTGAGCCGGCTGCCCCGCGAACTGCAGGCACTGTATGCCGCGCCAGACCCACGCGCATCGGATCGGCTGCAACTGATGACCATCCACAAGTCCAAGGGGCTGGAATTCGACACGGTCATCCTGCCGGGACTGCATCGCAAGAGCGCCTCGGCCGATCGGCCACTGCTGCTCTGGGACGAAGTGCTGGACCCGGACGGGCATGAGCGGCTGGTGGTGGCGGCGCAACCCCCGCGCCGTGTCGGGAGCAGCGACGAGGCAGAAGCCCCGGCCAAGTACGGCTTGCTCCACCAGCTGGAAACCGAGCGCACCCAGAACGAGGCGCAGCGCCTGCTCTATGTCGCCGTGACGCGGGCCAAACGCCAGCTGCACCTGCTGGGCGCCGTGACCCCAGACGCCAAACGGTCGGTCAGCCTCAAGGCCCCGGCCAAAGACAGCCTCCTGAGTCTGTTGTGGCATGTGGCCGAACCCGCCTTTATGGAAGCACGACAGGCCACCTCGCCGTCGAATGAATCTGTGTCGGGAGTGGCCACCACCCCTTCGATGCCACTGGCCGCGTACGCTCACCAGCTCGCCCGGCTGGCCAAGCCGGCGGTGCCAGCCGCCCTGCAAACACCGGCCAGCACAGCGGTTGAATGCGCGCGCGCAGAACCTGTCACAGGCACCACACCGGGCATCAACGACCCTGCCCAGGGTCATACGCATCGGCGTCTGGCTGCCGATGTGGGCAGCTTGATCCACCGCTATCTGGACATCATCGCTCGCGAGGGCTTGGCCGCATGGCCCGAGAGCCGGATACGGGAGCGCCATGGCGCCATGCAGCGCTGGCTGGAGCAGCAAGGCCATGCCCGCGCCGACGCGGCACAGAGTGCGCACGACGTCGTTCGGCAGTTGGTCACCACCTGCACCTCGCCTGACGGGCAGTGGGTGCTGCACCCGCATGCGCAAGCGCGCAACGAGTGGGCACTGGTCAGTCTGGAAGGGGCACAGGTGCAGACGCACGTGATCGACCGGACGTTTGTGGTGCACGGCGTGCGCTGGATTGTGGACTACAAAACCACACGCGATGAACAGGTATCCGCACAGGCCTACAGTGAACAGTTGAAGCGATATCAAGCGCTATTCGATCCCGAACAGTCCGTCCAGCTGGCCGTGCTGTTCACCGACCGGGGCGTATTGGAAAGACTGGCTTGAACCCAAAAAAAGACCGCCCACGAGGGGGCGGTAAAAGTCCAATGCGGACGTCGTTGGGAACCGGTTCTTGGTGACTGGCCCATTTACAGCGCCAGCCACTCCCTGATGCCTTCGTGAGGCTTATTTATCGTGCTGACAGCATGTCATGAATTTTGCATCCAAAACAGGCTGTGCCGCCTCCCCTATTTAGGGGAGGTCGGCCCCTCGGCGGCAATGAATCAGCGGCAATCACTCGGCGGTCATGGGATCAGCGCCGTGGGGGATCGGCGATCGCCAGCCGACGACCGGCTAGCCAGACCAGACCGATCACCGGCACGCCAATGAGCGCAGTGAACATGAAGAAGCCGGGGTAGCCCAGCCCATCCACGATACCGCCGGAGTACCCTCCCAGCGTCTTGGGCAGCAGAGTCATGAGCGAGCTGAAGATCGCGTATTGCACCGCCGTGAAAGAGATATTGGTCAGGCTGGACAGGAAAGCTACAAAGGCTGCACTGGCAAAACCCGCAGCCAGGTTGTCGGCCGAGACAATGAGGTACAGCAAGGTCAGCTCGCGCCCGCTGACGGCCAGGACGATAAATGCCAGATTGGTGGCAGCCGCCAGAATGGCACCCCACATCAGGGAGCGCATGACGCCGAAGCGGGTGGCCAGGATACCGCCCAGAAACCCGCCGAAAATGCTGATGACAACACCGTAGGTCTTCACCGCGTAGGCGATTTCGGGCTTGGTGAAGCCCATGTCCTGGTAGAATACGTTAGAAATCACCCCGAGTACGATGTCGGAAATCCGGTACAGACCCACCAAAGCCAGCAAGAGCCAGGCGGTGCTGGCCCCGTAGCGCTTGAAAAAGTCCATGACTGGCTCGA
This sequence comes from Burkholderiales bacterium, assembly GCA_030602985.1. GTDB lineage: Bacteria > Pseudomonadota > Gammaproteobacteria > Burkholderiales > Burkholderiaceae_C > UBA997. The sequence goes on along the minus strand of JAUVYR010000037.1, from coordinate 5,235 downwards.
CCCAGGTGATACGGGCCTGAGATCGGCTGGCCAGCCCGGCATGAACCAGCGCCCACCCCACGCCAAAAGCCGCACCCAGCCCCAGGCCCATGCGCAAAGCTTCGAAGATCAGTCGCCAGACCGGTCCACGGCCGGTGACCCACGGCAAACCAACCTGCCCGACCGTGTAAAACACCCCGACAAACGCCAGTACGCTGACCAGAAATACGGCCAGCAGCCGCAGATGCTGACCCGAAGGCGCGGTCTCGGACACCCGGGCCGATCCGGACGGTTCGGGCGTGATCAGCGTGGTCAGAATGCCGATACCCATGGTCGCGGCCATCATGAGGTAGGCCCACTGCCATGCCTGATAGTGGTAGGCCTCGCGGGCCGACCCCCAGTAAGCCGCCAGAAACAACACACCTGCGCCCGCCACGATCATGCCGATGCGGTAGCCTGCAATGTAGGCCGATGACAGCACGCCTTGCTGCTCGGGCCGTGCGATTTCGATCCGGTAAGCGTCGATCACGATGTCCTGGGTGGCCGACATGAACCCCAGCATCACAGCAAACAAGGCCATGGTGGTCAGCGTCATGCCGCCGCTGGACGGATCCGTCATGGCCATGCCCACGATGGCACCGACCACCCCCAACTGAGCCAGCAGCATGTAGGCGCGCCGACGCCCCAGCCAGGCCGTCAGGAAAGGCAGGGGCAATCGGTCGACCAGTGGTGCCCAGATGAACTTGAAGGAATAACCCAGCGCCGCCCAGCTGAAAAACGTCACGGCACGCCGCTCCACCCCGGCCTCGATCAACCACAGCGAAAGCGACGAAAAAATCAGCATCAGCGGCAAACCCGCCGAGAACCCCAGCATCAGCATGCTGAGAACGCGCCAATCCCAAAGAACGCTCAGGGTTTCGCGCCAGGTTTTGGATCGCGCCGGTCCGCTGGCAGGGGTGGCGGCATCTGGGGTCGTTACAGCTGGTGACACTGGCATCCACTCATTTTGCCTATGATTTGCGCATGTGTTGGCTTTGTGATGCGAAATCTTCCCTGAATCCACCGCCGGACCACCGCTGGTCGGCCCGTCGCGGCTTTCTGCTGGCGAGTGGGGCAGCGGTGGCGAGTACGCTGCTGCCGACCGACGCCAGTGCACAGGTCGACGTGGGCAATCCCTCGGCCATGCGGCGCCTGGTACCAGCCCCCCAGCTGGAGTCTGCAGCGGCTCAGCAGTACCGTCAGATGATGCAGCAAGCGCAGCAGCGCGGGCTACTGGCTAGCGATCAACACCCTCAGGTACGACAACTGCGCCAGATCGGGCAGCGGTTGATCCCGTACACCCCGCCCTGGAACGATCGGGCGCGTGGCTGGAACTGGGAAATCAACCTGATCCAGAGCGATCAGGTCAATGCGTTCGTGATGCCCGGCGGCAAGATCGCGTTCTATTCCGGCATTCTGGATCGTCTGCAGCTCAACGAGAACGAGATCGCCATGATCATGGGCCACGAAATGGCCCATGCCCTGCGTGAACATGCCCGGGCGCGACTCGCCAAAACACAGGCCACCAGCATCGGCCTCTCACTCGGCGCCCAGTTGCTGGGCCTGGGCGATCTGGGCAACGTGGCGGCCAACCTCGGGACGCAACTGCTGACCCTGCGCTTCAGCCGGGAAGACGAAACCGAAGCCGATCTGGTGGGGCTGGAACTGGCCGCCCGTGCCGCGTTTCACCCCCAGGCCAGTGTGACGCTGTGGGAAAAGATGACGGCGCTCAGTGGCGGCGCCAATGCGCCCAGCTTTCTGTCCACCCACCCCAGCGGGCCGAACCGCATTCGAGAACTGCAGGCCAATGTGCCTCGGGTGATGGGGCTTTACCAGGAAGCTGCTGCACGACGCAGAGGGTAGTCTCTGGTAGGATGCCCAGGCGTATCACATCGGGTCGCGAACAAAGGGGTTGCTGCGGCGTTCGCGTCCGAAGGTGCTTTCCGGCCCATGGCCGGGTATGAACACGGTATCGTCGCCCATGGGCCACAAGCGCTCGCGGATGCTGGCAATGAGCTGTTCGTGATTGCCCTGGGGGAAGTCGGTGCGGCCGATGCTCCCGGCAAACAGCACATCACCCACGAAGGCGCGTTGGGCCTCCGGGGAGTGAAACACCACATGTCCTGGCGTATGCCCCGGACAGTGGCGCACGTGCAAGGTGGACTGCCCCACCTGCACCGTGTCGCCATCGGCCAACCAGCGGGTGGGGGTGAAGTGCCCAGCCGGCGGAAAACCGAACATCTGGCTTTGCTGCGGCAAACCGTCGATCCAGAACTGGTCGCCCGGGTGCGGACCGATGATGGGCAGGCTCAGCTGCTTCGCCAGGGTGGCGGTGCCGCCCGCATGGTCGATATGTGCATGGGTCAGCAGAATCTGGGTCAGCTTCAGGCCCAGCCGCTCGGCTTCAGCCAGCACCACATCCAGGTCACCGCCCGGGTCGATCACGGCAGCGTCATGGGTCAGGTCACACCACACCAGAGAGCAGTTCTGTTGAAAGGCCGTGACAGGGATGGTGAGGTATTGCAGCATGGTGGCATTGTAAAAAACGTCACAGATTGGTGGCGGCAATCACCTCGCCAATGTCGGTCAGGCCCTGCACCACCTTCTCGATGCCATCCTGGCGCAAGGTTTTCATGCCGGCTTTCAACGCCGTGGTGCGGATGTCGCCCGCCGAATCGCGGTGGCGGATGTGGTGGCGGATATCGTCACTGTTGAGCATCAGTTCATAGATGCCCAGCCGCCCTTTGAGGCCACGACCTTCACACACCTCGCAGCCCTGCTTAACGTAGGTCCGCAGCACGCGCCCCCCCTGGCCGTCGGCCTCCCCGTATTGGGCTTTCCACCGATCCACCTGTGCCGCCAGATCTCGCTCGTCCACATGCTGCACGCCATCCAGGTAGTGCATGGCCAAGGCCTGCAGTTCATCGGGGGTCGCCGGTCGCGAGGTGACACAGTGTTTGCACAGCCGCCGCACCAGGCGCTGGGCCAGGATCGCCAGCAGCGAGTCGGAGAAGTTGAACGGGTCGATCCCGATTTCCAGCAGACGCGTGATGCTTTCGGGCGCGCTGTTGGTGTGCAGCGTGGACAGCACCAGGTGCCCGGTGAGCGAGGCTTCCACCGCAATCCGGGCGGTTTCCTCGTCTCGCATCTCGCCGATCATGATCACGTCCGGGTCGGCGCGCAGGAAGGTGCGCATGGCGGCGGCAAACGTCCAGCCGATGCGCGGGTTCATCTGCACCTGACGCAGCCCTTCCTGGGTGATCTCGATCGGGTCTTCGGCTGTCCAGATCTTGCGGCTGTCGTCGTTGATGTCAGAAATGAGCGAGTGCAGCGTGGTGGTCTTGCCGCTACCGGTGGGCCCGCAGACCAGCACCAGGCCATAGGGCTTGAGCGCCATGCGGCGCAGGTCGATCAGGTTCTGCTCGCTCAGGCCAATGGCATCCATGGCCATGGGCTTGGAACCTGCCAGCAAACGCAACACCACGTCCTCCAGGCCGCTCGACGTCGGCACGGTGACCACACGCAGTTCCGTCTTGCTGCCCCCGAACCGGGCAAAGTCGATCTTGCCGTCCTGGGGTTTGCGGTGCTCGGAAATGTCCATCCCCGCCATGATCTTGATGCGGGCCACCAGCGCATACCGGAATCGCGACTCCACCTCCAGGTAACGCACCAGTTCGCCGTCCAGGCGAAAGCGGATCCTCACCGGCTTGGGTGCCGGTTCTGTCTCGATATGGATGTCGGACGCCTTCTGGGCAATGGCTTCTTCAATCAGCGAATTGATGAGCCGCACCAGGGTGTTGTCGGACTCGCTGACCACATCCGACTCCGGCTCGTTACTCACATCGGATGCGGACTGCAAGTCAAGCGCCAGGTCGCGTGCCGCGGCGGTCTGACCGGCCCTTGATCGCTGCCGCGAGGATGAGGGAACGGACTTCTCATAGGCACGGGCTATGGCGGGTGGCAGCGTGCCTGGCGCTGCCAGCACCGGGACTATGCGCCGTTGGGTCATGAATCGCAATTCATCCAGCAGGCGCTGATCCAGCGGATCGGCCATCAGCACCACCAACAAGTCTTCGTGCAACATCAGCGGCAGCACAGCTTCGCGTTGCGCCACCACTTGTGGAATCAGGGCCAGCGCCTCGGCATCGAAGTCATAATGCTTGGGGTCCAGCACCCGGTTACCCAGTCAGCCTGCAATCACATGCCGCAATTGCTGGTCGCTGAGCAGACCTTTGTCCACCATTTGCTGACCCAGGGGGCGATGAATCCCGATCTTGCGTTCTTCCATCTGCCTCTTGAGCGACTCACGCAGCTGGTCCACCCCGATGACACCGCTGTGAACCAGCGCCTCGCCGAGGTGCCTGGCGCCATGGGCCCGGGAGTGGGGATCCTGCATCAGCTCCCACAACTCCTCAGGCGTCCGCGGCTGAGGATAGACGGGGTCAGGCTTGTGCTCAACGGTTTCCTGGGTCATGGGGGTCGGTCGTCCAAGGTTCGTTACCATTGTGGCATGTCTCATCAGAAAGCAATCCACTCATGATTCAACGCTTTGACGTCGGCCCCCGCCTGTCCGAAATGGCCATCCACAACGGCACGGTCTACCTGGCCGGGCAGATTCCCGACGACCCGACCGCCGATATCGAAGGTCAGACCCGCCAAGTGCTGGCCGCGATTGATGCCTTGCTCGCTCGTGCCGGCACCGACAAGACCAAGCTGCTGATGGTGCAGATCTTCATCGCCGACATGGCGGACTTTCCCGGCATGAACCGGGCTTGGGACGCCTGGGTACCCGAAGGCCATACGCCGCCGCGAGCCACCGTGCAGGCACGGCTCGGCAACCCAGCCTGGAAACTCGAGATCGTCGCCACGGCCGCGCTCTGATCACATGAGGTGAAGGCGGGTCGAGTCCTTCACCTCTTCCATCACCGCATACGTGCGGGTTTCGCGCACGCCTGGCAGCTGCCAGAGCACATCGCCAGCAAAGCGCCGGTAGGCGTTCATGTCGGCCGCTCGTGTCTTGAGCAGGTAATCAAACCCGCCCGCCACCATGTGGCATTCCAGCACCTCGGGCCGCACCTGCACGGCCGCCTTGAAGGCGTCAAACACATTGGGGGTGGTGCGGTCCAGCAGCACCTCGACAAACACCAGCATGCCCGCGCCCAGCTTCATGGGGTTCAGCCGGGCTTCATAACCCAGGATGTAGCCCTCGCGGGTGAG
>JAUVYR010000182.1 GCA_030602985.1 Burkholderiales bacterium | reverse complement strand
ATCGAGGCACTGGCCACCGGCTTCTGGTCGAACTGGGCGAACACCTCGTCGAGAGGCTTGCCAAACGACCGCTCGATGGTGGCCACCGCGACCGCCGAAGGGAACGGGGGCACCCGGTCCTGCAGCTTGGCGAGCTCTTCGGCGATATCGGGCGGCAGGAGGTCGCGGCGGGTGGACAGCACCTGCCCGAACTTCACAAAGATCGGACCCAGCCGCTCCAGCGCCTCACGCAAACGGGCGCCTCGCGGTGCCTTGAGGTTGCGACCCATGGAAATGACGCGGCGAACCGTGCGAATCAGCGGGTTCTGAAAACCGGACAGGACCAGTTCATCCAGCCCGAAACGCAGCACCACCCAGACGATGAACGCCCCACGAAAAAAGCGATGGATCACTGGGGCTCCCGTCGCACAAATCGTCCTGCAAATGTCTGCAACCCTTCGCGCAGGGTTTTCAGTCCAGCCACCAGCTGATAGGCCGCGGCATCCCCCAGAAGGCGGGAGAGGTCTTCCTCCACATCCCAGCGCAAGTTGTCGACCAGCCAGGCCACTTCGGCGGCCAGTTGCACATCACCCTGGATATCGACCGGCGGCTTGTCGCCCTGCGCCAGGGTCTGCAGCAGCGTCAGGGGGGAGGTCATCTGCACGGTCAAGCGCAGGTCGGGCGGTGCACTGGCAGGCGCCAGCCCGAGCAGGCCGGCTGGCGTGGGCTGTACGGAAAACACGAACTGCCCAGCGTGCAAGACTACCACCTTACCTTGCTGGCGCCGCAGGCGATCCATGGCCTGGGGCTCCTGCATCAACACATGGTTCAACAGCAGGATCACCCGGTTCTGGGCCTCCGTCTTCAGCCAGTCGGGGGGCTGGGGAAGAGCGTCGATCAGACGCTGTAAGCCTTCTGGACCCGGCAGCGGGAATGGGGATTGATTCATGGGCCTGATTTTGACGGATAAAACCTCATGCGGGGTCCGGTGACCGCGATGACCCGAGAAAGTTCGACAGGTCCTGATACACAAAAGCCTGCTGGGTAGCAGGCTTTTGCATCAGACCGACGGACGGATCACTGCAAGGCTTGCACACCGGCAACCAGCCAGCCACCATGGCCCGCGATCGGCCGGGTGATGTTCCAGACCTCCCGGAAGGGGTTGGGGCCGGCCGAGGGTTCTTCACGAATCATGCCGGAAAACTCGACACTGGCCATGTAAACACCATCCAGCTCCTCGATGCCCAGCAACTGGGCTTCGAGCATGACCACCTCGGTTTTGTTGACGGCACCCGATGACTGCATCTCACGGTCGCGCAGCTGTTGCTGGATCTCGCTGAGCATGTCATCGGTCATCATGGCACGCAGGGCGGGAATGTCTGCCTGATCCCAGGCCGCCTGCAGCTTGATGAAATTGTTCTTGGAAGCCCGCAGGAAACCTTCGGTATCGAAACCTGCCGGAATGCCCCAGGTCTGTGGACCGTTGAGCGCAGAGCCGATCAAGCTGCCCCCACGGTTGGCCGGATCGGCCTGACCATAGGTGCTGGCGCCCCGCTCCCAGGGACGGGCCGATGCATCGTTGCCTACATTGTGAGGGCTGTACTGGCGCATGGCCGACTGACCACCGGCCGCTCCCTGGAAGGCCATGGGTGAACCGGATGCTGTCGCTCTGGAGCGTCGAATCATCGCGATCACCGCCAGAACCGCAATGCCGACCAGCAACAGCAGCAGGAACTGGCCAAACGCCTCACCAAA
>JAUVYR010000123.1 GCA_030602985.1 Burkholderiales bacterium | reverse complement strand
CTGATGCGATATCGGCCCCCATTCGGCGGCCTGCGCCGCTTGAATGATCTCAGCGGCCTGCTCGACCTCGTCCTGCGACGGGGCAAACGCCTGGATGATGGGTTGAATCTGATCGGGGTGAATACTCCACATGCGGGTGTAGCCCAGCTCGGTGCTGGCGCGCCGCGCCGCCCGACCCAGGGCCTCCGTGTCCTTGAATTCGGTCACGACGCAATGGGAAGGCACTTTGCCATGGGCATGGCAGGCGCTGGCCAGCTCCATCTTGGCCCGCACAACCAGGGGATGACTGAACTGCCCGTCAACCCCCATGCCGTGCGACGGGATGGCGCCGCCATGAGCAGACACGAAATCCATCAGGCCGAAACTCAACGACTCCACCGCCGGATGGGCGGCGATGTCAAAAGCCCTATGCACCGCCAAGGGTGACTCGATCAGCACATGCAAGGGCAATGCAGGATGGCCCGCCGCGGTGATGGCCGCTACAGCCGCATCGACATCGGCCACCGACTCGACCTTGGGCACCATCAGGTAGGTCAGTCGCCCACCCACCTGACCCACGATCGTGGCCACGTCGGCCTCGAAGGACGGATGCCCGACGGCATGCACCCGGACACCGACCCGCTGGGCCAGCGGTCCGGCCGTTGGCACGCCCATAACCAGCTCGGTGACCATGACGGCATGCTCGGCTTCGCCACCGGCGGGCGCACCGTCTTCACAATCCAAGGTGACATCGAATACACAGGCACCATAACGGGCCAGGTATTCGGCCTGCAAGGCCAGACTCTTGCGCATACGAGCCTCGACGCCGCTGTAATGGTCGCAGACCGGTAGCGTCACCGCACCGGCCTGAGCGCCCAGCAACACGTCGCGAGGATGCATGCGCTTGCCCTTCTGGGTTTACAGCAGGTGCTTGACGCCGTCCTGCTCGCCCTGCAGCTCGGCCAGGGTCTTGTTGATGCACTCTTGCGAGAAAGCATCAATCGGCAGGCCTTCGACGATCTTGTATTCACCGCCTTCACAGGTCACGGGGTAGCCGAACATGACTTCCTTGGGAATCCCATATTCGCCATTCGAAGGCACACCCATGGTCACCCATTCGCCGTTCGTGCCCAGCGCCCAGTCGCGCATGTGGTCGATGGCGGCGTTGGCAGCCGAAGCGGCCGACGACAGGCCTCGGGCCTCGATGATGGCAGCGCCGCGCTTGCCCACGGTGGGCAGAAACACGTCCTTGTTCCAGACCTGGTCGTTGATCATGTCCTTGACCGAAGCGCCATCGATGGTGGCGAAACGGTAGTCGGCATACATGGTGGGCGAGTGGTTGCCCCAAACAGCCAGCTTCTTGATGGAAGCCACGGGCTTGCCAGTCTTGGTAGCCAGCTGGCTCAAGGCGCGGTTGTGGTCCAGACGCAGCATGGCGGTGAAATTCTTGGCGGGCAGATCGGGGGCCGACTTCATGGCGATGTAGGCGTTGGTATTGGCCGGATTGCCCACCACCAACACTTTCACATTGCGGCTGGCCACGGCATTGAGGGCCTTGCCCTGGGCGGTGAAGATCTGGGCATTGGCCGCCAGCAGATCAGCGCGCTCCATGCCGGGTCCACGCGGACGGGCACCCACCAGCAAGGCGTAATCGGTGTCCTTGAAGGCGGTCATGGCGTCGCTGTGGGCCTCCATGCCAGCCAGCAGCGGGAAAGCGCAGTCGTCCAGCTCCATCATCACGCCCTTGAGGGCTTTCTGGGCCTTCTCGTCCGGAATTTCCAGCAGTTGCAGAATCACAGGCTGGTCTTTGCCCAGCATTTCGCCGGAAGCAATGCGGAACAGCAGGGCATAACCAATCTGACCTGCGGCACCGGTAACGGCCACGCGGACGGGCTTCTTGCTCATGAAAACACTCCAGTAGGGACGGTTAAGGAAAAACAAATCCCATCAAGTGTACTCTGGTAAACCCTTGATAGTCAATTTGTCTTATGTCTTATATAAGATATGATTGCCTTCAAGCCATGAACTCGATCACCCCTCCTGACCCAGCCCCTGTTTCTACAGGTGCAGACCCTGCCGTCACGCAGCTGCTGACGCCCGCGTTCAGCCCCTTGTATCAACAGATCAAGCAGCTTATATTGCAAAGTTTACAGAACGGGGAGTGGAAACCCGGCGACCTGATTCCCAGCGAGCAGGAACTGGCCGCCCGGTATCGGGTGAGCCAGGGTACGGTACGCAAGGCCATTGACGAGCTCGCCTCCGACAACCTGGTGGTGCGACGCCAGGGCAAAGGCACTTTCGTGGCCACTCACGCTGAAGAACATATCCAGTACCGATTTCTCCGGCTACACCCGGATGTCGGTGACCGCGACTCTGAAGGTCCCGCCGCTCGACAGATCCTGTCTTGCAAGCGCGTTCGCGCGCCGGCCGAAATCACCTCACCGCTGGGCCTGCGTACCGGCGAAGTGCTGATTCAGGTCACACGGGTGCTGGCGTTTCAGCAGACACCCACGATCCTTGAGGACCTGTGGCTACCAGGCAGCACCTTCAAAGGCTTGACCGCCGAGACCCTGGGGCGACACCAGGGCCCCATGTACGCCCTGTTCGAGTCCCAATTCGGGGTTCGGATGGTACGGGCCGAAGAACACATCAAAGCTGTCTGCGCCGACGAAGTAGCGGCCCAGTGGCTTCAAGTCCCGGTGGGGACAGCCCTCCTCAGCGTGGAACGCGTGGCCTACACCTACAACGATACACCCATGGAATTCCGCCGAGGGCTCTACCGGACCGATCGTCACCATTACCGGAACACCCTGAGCTGATGAACGGCATTCAAGCCCACATATTCCCCAACGGCTTAGTCATGAATGGTGCGTTGCAATAGAATGCGACAGGTTTTAGTCAGGGTTTTCCTGCACATTTCACACCCGGTTTTCCACCCGTTATCTGTTCAAACAAGGCCTTTCCATGACAGAACTGAGTAAAAAGCGGCCCGAATTTCGCAATATCAACGCGTTTCGGGATCTGACCACCTATCGACTGCCCGCGGCAGGTTGGGTTTCCATCCTACACCGCATCAGTGGCGCGATGATGTTCCTGCTGATGCCCTTCATCATCTGGATGTTCGACACCTCCCTGTCATCGGAAATTTCATTCGGGGTGTTCACGGCAGCCTTTACTTCGGGCCTGGGTTTCGTTCCGGGCTGGTTTGTGAAGCTGGTGGTGCTGGGCCTCATCTGGGCTTACCTGCACCATTTCATCGCCGGCGTCCGCCACCTGTACATGGATGCGACCCACAGCGTCACCAAGGAATTCGGCAAGTCTTCCGCCACTGTCACGCTGGTACTGAGCATCGGTCTGACGATCGTGCTGGGCGCCAAGCTGTTCGGCCTGTACTGATTCCCAGGAGCACTTTCATGGCAGTTAATTACGGTTCCAAGCGCGTCGTCACTGGCGCCCATTACGGCATGCGCGACTGGCTGATGCAGCGCATCACCGCGGGTCTCATGGCCCTCTTCACGGTTGTCGTCCTGGCTCAGGTCATTTTCACCAGCGGCCCCATCGGCTACGAGACCTGGGCCGGCATCTTCGCAGCCCAGTGGATGAAGCTGCTGACTTTCGCCGTCATCATCGCCCTGATGTGGCACGCCTTCGTCGGTGTGCGCGACATCTGGATGGATTACGTCAAACCCGTGGGCCTGCGCCTGGCTCTGCATGTGTTCACCATCGTCTGGCTGGTTGGCTGCGCCGGCTGGGCCTTTCAAGTCCTCTGGAGGCTCTGATTCATGTCGACCACTTCTTCCCTGCCCCGTCGCCGCTTTGACGTCGTGATCGTCGGTGCCGGCGGCTCCGGCATGCGTGCGTCGTTGCAATTGGCCCGCGCTGGCCTCAACGTGGCCGTGCTGTCCAAAGTGTTTCCCACCCGTTCCCACACCGTGGCGGCACAAGGCGGCATTGGCGCCTCGCTGGGCAACATGTCCGAGGACAACTGGCACTACCACTTCTACGACACCGTCAAGGGCTCCGACTGGCTCGGCGACCAGGACGCGATCGAGTTCATGTGCCGCGAAGCGCCCAAGGTGGTGTATGAGCTGGAACACTTCGGCATGCCATTTGACCGCAACCCCGACGGCACCATCTACCAGCGCCCCTTTGGCGGTCACACCGCCAACTATGGTGAAAAACCCGTGCAACGCGCCTGCGCCGCCGCCGACCGCACCGGTCATGCCATGCTGCACACGCTGTACCAGCAGAACGTCGCGGCCCGCACCACCTTCTTCGTGGAGTGGATGGCGCTGGACCTGATCCGCGACAGCGAAGGCGACGTGGTGGGCGTGACGGCGCTGGAAATGGAAACCGGCGACACCTACATTCTCGAAGCCAAGACGACGCTGCTGGCGACGGGCGGTGCCGGTCGTATCTTCGCGGCTTCCACCAACGCTTTTATCAACACCGGTGACGGTCTGGGCATGGCGGCACGCGCTGGCATCCCGCTGCAGGACATGGAGTTCTGGCAGTTCCATCCCACCGGTGTGGCCGGTGCGGGCGTGCTGCTGACCGAAGGCTGTCGCGGTGAAGGCGCCATCCTGCTCAACAGCAATGGCGAACGCTTCATGGAGCGCTACGCGCCCACCCTGAAAGACCTGGCCCCGCGCGACTTTGTGTCCCGCTGCATGGACCAGGAAATCAAGGAAGGCCGTGGCTGCGGCCCCAACAAAGACTACGTCATGCTCAAGCTCAGCCACCTGGGCGCCGAGACCATC
>JAUVYR010000114.1 GCA_030602985.1 Burkholderiales bacterium | reverse complement strand
CTGCACGGCCGCCTTGAAGGCGTCAAACACATTGGGGGTGGTGCGGTCCAGCAGCACCTCGACAAACACCAGCATGCCCGCGCCCAGCTTCATGGGGTTCAGCCGGGCTTCATAACCCAGGATGTAGCCCTCGCGGGTGAGCCGCTGCACGCGCGCCAGCACGGCCGTGGGCGACAGCGCCACCGTTTCGGCCAGCTTCAGGTTGCTGATGCGCCCATCGCGCTGCAAGGCATCCAGGATGCGCAGATCAATCCGGTCCAGATTTTCCATGGATTGAATTATTCACCACAAACTCCAGAAAGATTGGTGATTCATTCGATGCAATTGAGCGCACCATACGCACATTCACCACTCAACCAGCACCTGCCATGAACGTCGCCCTTCCCTCACAGTTCCTTGCCCAGGCCCAGACCCCCTTCACCGATTTTGTCGACGGGCCCATTGAGCGCCCGCCGTTGCGCGCCGCCATCACCGCCCTGTGGCGAACCCCGGAACCCGAACTGTTGCCGGGTCTGGTGGCTGCCGCGCGCCTGACGCCGGAGCAACAGGCAGCCACTCAAGCCCTGGCCCAGCAGCTGGCGCAAACCCTGCGCGATCAGCCCCCCGCCGCGGGGCGTGAAGGCCTGGTGCAAGGCTTGCTGCAGGAATACGCCTTGTCCTCCCAGGAAGGGGTGGCCCTCATGTGCCTGGCTGAAGCCTTGCTGCGCATTCCCGATGCAGCCACACGCAACGCCTTGATCCGCGACAAGATCGGTCACGGCCACTGGGCCCAGCATCTGGGCAACAGCCGTTCACTCTTTGTCAATGCCGCCACCTGGGGCCTGCTGCTGACGGGCAAACTGGTGGCCACCCACAGCGAGGCGGGCCTGGAAAAGGGGCTGGGCAGCCTGCTGCGCAAAGGCGGGGAGCCGCTGGTTCGCAAAGGCGTGGACATGGCCATGCGGGTCATGGGTGAGCAGTTCGTCATGGGGGAAACCATCGCCCAGGCCTTGCAAAGGGCGACCGCGCGTGAGACACAAGGCTTTCGCCACTCCTACGACATGCTGGGCGAGGCCGCCCTCACCGCCGATGACGCCCGTCGCTATCGGCAGGCCTACGAACAGGCCATCCATGCCATCGGAAAGGCAGCGGCTGGGCGAGGCGTGATCAACGGCCCCGGCATCTCCATCAAGCTGTCTGCCTTGCACCCCCGCTACAGCCGCGCGCAGTACGACCGGGTGATGCAGGAGCTGTACCCGGTCTTGCTCGATCTGGTGCGACTGGCCCAACGCTACCAGATCGGCCTGAACATCGACGCCGAGGAGGCCGACCGGCTGGAGATCTCGCTCGACCTGCTGGAAAAGTTGTGCATGGAACCCGATCTCGCCGGGTTTGAGGGCATCGGCTTCGTGGTGCAGGCTTACCAGAAGCGTTGCCCCGCCGTGATTGATTTTCTGATCGACCTGGCCCGGCGCAGCGGCCACCGGCTGATGGTGCGGCTGGTCAAAGGCGCCTACTGGGACAGCGAAATCAAACGCGCCCAGCTGGACGGACTCGACGGCTACCCGGTCTACACACGCAAGCCCTATACCGATGCCGCCTACCTGGCCTGTGCACGCAAGCTGCTGGCCGCGCCCGACGCCATCTACCCCCAGTTTGCCACCCACAACGCCCACACCGTGGCCGCGATTGTGCAGATGGCTGATCCGTCCACCTACCAGGCCGGCCAGTACGAGTTCCAGTGTCTGCACGGCATGGGCGAGCCGCTGTACACGCAGGTGGTCAACCCCGCCATACTGGGCCGCCCCTGCCGCATTTACGCGCCGGTAGGCACGCACGAAACCTTGCTGGCCTATCTGGTCAGGCGACTGCTGGAAAACGGTGCCAACAGTTCGTTTGTGCACCAGATCGCCGACCCGAACACCCCCATCGAAACGCTGGTGCAGGACCCGCTGGACCGGATCGAGCAGTGGGCACACGAAGAAGGCCGCATGGGTGAACCCCACCCGGCGATCGCATCCCCGGCCGACCTGTTGGGCAGGAACCGACGCAACTCCTCAGGACTGGACCTGGCGTGTGAACCCGTGCTGGCGACCATTCAAGAAGCCTGCCAACTGACGGCTCGCCAAACGTGGCGGGCACAACCGCTGCTCGCCCCAGGCGCCCCGGACACCACGGGCGCACAGCCCCTGGTTCGGCTGAATCCGGCTGACTTCACCGACACCGTGGGCGGCGTGGTGGATGCCCAAGCCGCCGATGTGGAACACGCCTTGCACGCCGCAGCGGCCTACGCGCCGGCGTGGGCGGCCACACTCCCCGTCGAACGCGCTGCCGCCCTGGATCGCGCCGCCGAAGCCATGCAGGCCCAGATGCCCCGCCTGCTGGGCCTGCTCATGCGGGAAGCCGGCAAGACGGCCGCCAACGCGGTGGCCGAAGTCCGTGAAGCCATTGACTTCCTGCGCTTCTACGCGGCCCAGGCACGGTCCTCATTTGACAACGACACCCATCGCCCCTTGGGCCCGGTGGTGTGCATCAGCCCCTGGAATTTCCCGCTGGCCATCTTCACCGGGCAGATCGCCGCAGCACTGGCCACTGGCAATACGGTGCTGGCCAAACCGGCTGAGCAAACCCCGCTGATCGCTGCAGAGGCCACCCGGCTGTTGCGACAGGCCGGCATCCCACCCGCCGCCTTGCAACTGCTGCCTGGGGCCGGTGAAACCGTGGGGGCTGCGCTGGTGGCCGATGCGCGGGTGCAGGGCGTGCTCTTCACCGGCTCCACCGCCGTCGCGCGGCTCATTCAAGCGACCCTGGCCAAACGCCTGTCGCCACTGGGTCACCCCATCCCGCTGATCGCCGAAACCGGCGGCCAGAACGCGATGATCGTGGACGCCTCGGCCCTGCCAGAGCAGGTGGTGCAGGACGTCATCGCCTCGGCGTTCGACAGTGCGGGGCAACGCTGCTCGGCCTTGCGCGTGCTGTGCGTGCAGGACGACATCTATGACCGGGTGCTGACCATGCTCAAGGGCGCCATGGCTGAGCAGCGCCTGGGTCCGCCCACGCGCCTCTCCACCGACATCGGCCCCGTGATCGATGCAGAGGCCCGCAGCGGCATTGAGGCCCACATCGCGCACATGCGCCAGCGCGGTCACACCGTGTTCCAGGCCGCACGGGCGGTGGACAACGACACGCGCAACGGCTACTTCGTCATGCCCACCCTGATCGAACTCCCTCATATGGGAGAACTGGAGCGCGAGGTTTTCGGGCCGGTGCTGCATGTGGTTCGATACGCCCGGCGCGACCTGCCGAAGATCATCGAGCAGATCAACGCCACCGGCTATGGCCTGACCCTGGGGGTGCACTCGCGCATCGACGAAACCATTGCGCAGATCACCGGTGCCGTCCATGCGGGCAACCAGTATGTGAACCGCAACATGGTGGGCGCCGTGGTGGGCGTGCAACCCTTTGGGGGCGAAGGCCTGTCCGGGACCGGCCCCAAGGCGGGCGGGCCGCTGTACCTGTACCGCCTGCTGACCCAACGCCCTGCCCATGCCCTGGCACAGGCTCTGCAGTTCATCGGAGCAGCAGCGCCCCATGACGCCACCACCGAGATCGACCTGCCAGGCCCCACCGGCGAACGCAACCGGTACCGTTTGCTGCCTCGCCATACCGTCCAGGCTTCCGGCCCGTTGAGCGACGACGCCCTGCGTCAACCCATCGATGCCGTCGTCTTCAGCGGCTCCCGGACGGCGCTGGCTGCACTGTTGGCGCAACTGGCCGACCGACCCGGCCCGATCGTGAATGTCTTCGTGCAAGACGATCCATCCCAGCCGCTGCCGGCCGAAGCCGTCTGGGCCGAGCGCAGCCTCAGCATCAATACGGCAGCCGCCGGTGGGAATGCCAGCCTGATGATGCTGTCGATCTGAAGTCACATCAGACACAATCGGTGGTGAAGTTTTGAATGGAACCGACACAATGAACCCGATTGCAATGGTGACCGGCGCAGGCAGTGGAATTGGCAAAGCCTGTGCCCTGGCCCTGTTGGCCGAAGGCTGGCAGGTCTTTCTGGTGGGGCGTCGAGAGGAGGCCCTGCAAGCCACCGCACGGGCGGGTGAAAGCCTCAAGGGCATGGCTCACATCGTGCCGGCCGATGTGAGCCACGAAAGCGAAGTGGCGGATGTGTTCGCCGCCATCCACGAACGCTGCGGGCGGCTGGATCTGCTGTTCAACAACGCGGGCATCTTCACCCCCGCCAGAACCCCGGACGAGATGGCGTTCGAGGACTGGCGGCGCAGCGTGGACGTGAACCTCAACGGGGCGTTCTACTGCCTGTCCCACGCCTTCCGGCTGATGCGCGAACAATCGCCTCGGGGAGGGCGCATCATCAACAATGGGTCGATTTCAGCGCACGCTCCGCGCCCGGGCAGCATCGGCTACACCGCCACCAAGCACGCCATCACCGGACTCACCAAAGCCGCTGCGCTGGATGGCCGGGCCTTCGACATCGCCGTGGGGCAGATCGACATCGGCAACGTGGCCAGCGACATGACCGAGAAAATGGCGGCAGGCATCCTGCAGGCCGACGGCAGCGTGCGCCCCGAGGCCCGCATGGACATGGACGCGGTGGTGCAGACCTTCATGGCCATGGCCCGCCTGCCGCTGACGGCCAATGTGCTGTTCACCACCGTCATGGCCACCAAGATGCCCTTCGTGGGCCGGGGCTGATCCAGCCTGTCAGGCGGTTTCCTGCAGCGTGTCGCCCAGCGCGCTGACCAGCCGGTCGATCTCGGCCTCGGTGCTGATGAAGGGCGGCGCCAGCTGGATGGTGTCGCCGCCGTAGCGCACATAAAAGCCCTTGCGGTACATGGCCATGGCGACCTCGTAGGGCCGCCGGGCCGGTTCGCCGGGCACGGGCAGAAGGGTGAAGCCTGCCGCCAAGCCAAAGTTGCGAATGTCGCCCACGTGTTTCGCACCTTGCAGGCCGTGCACCGCCCGCTCGAAATGGGGCGCCAGCTCGCGCACCCGTTGCAGGGTGTGCTCGCGGGCCATCAGGTCCAGGGTGGCAATGCCCGCCGCACAGGCCACCGGGTGCGCCGAGTAGGTGTAACCGTGAGGAAACTCCAGCATGTACTCTGGGCCACCGGCCGCCATGAA
>JAUVYR010000012.1 GCA_030602985.1 Burkholderiales bacterium | reverse complement strand
GCATCAATCAGGATGGATTTTCCGGCCCCGGTTTCGCCGGTGAGCACGGTAAAGCCCGCAGGCAGATCCAGATCCAGCGACTGCACGATGACAAAGTCACGCAGCGCCATGCGTTGCCAGCTCAACTGACCACTCCTTCATTCCAGTGCAGCTTGCGCCGCAACGTGTCAAAGTAACTCCAGCCCACCGGATGCAGCAAGCGCAACTGATGCGCCGACCGCCGCACCGTGATGCGGTCGCCATGCAGCAGACTGGTGAAGCTCTGCATGTCGAAATGGGCACTGGCATCCCGACCCGCCACCACTTCAATCGCGATTTCCCCATCAGACGGCAGCACGATGGGCCGGTTCGACAGGGTGTGCGGCGCAATCGGGGCCATCACCCAGCCCGCGATCGCGGGGTGGAGCAGGGGGCCGCCCGCCGAAAGGGCGTAGGCGGTTGACCCGGTGGGAGAGGCAATGATCAGACCGTCGGCCCGCTGATTGGCCACGAAATGGCCATCGACCTCGACCCTCAGCTCCACCATGCTGGGCGCCCCCCCACGGTTGACCACCACGTCGTTCATGGCAATGGTCTCGAAGATGCAGCGCCCGTCGCGCCACACCCCGGCCTGCATCAATGCGCGCCGGTCTTCTTCAAAGTGACCGGTCAGAATGGCTTGCAAAGGGTTTTCATAGCCCCGGTAGGCGATGTCGGTGATGAAGCCGAGCCGCCCCTGGTTGATGCCAACGACCGGTATGTTGTGCCGGGCGAGCTGGCGTCCGATGCCCAGCAGCGTTCCGTCGCCCCCCATCACCAGGGCCAGATCGCAGGCGGCGCCGAGCTCCGACACATCCAGCACCGGATGCTGGGTGAGGCCGGTATTGAGCGCGGTCTCCCGCTCCAGCGACACATCGCAACCCTGGTCGTGCAGAAAGTGAATGATGTGATCAATGGCGTCCCGCGAACCCTGGGCATGGTACTTGCCCACCACGGCCACGTGGCGGAAGCGAGCCGGTGTTGCAAGTGCAGGGGTGGCTGACGGCGCTGAAGGCGAATTCATGCTCAAATTAGAGCACAAGGTTCTTAAAATGTTCTGATGCTTGATGATCGTTCCAAACTGCTGCTGAAGACGTTGGTCGAACGCTACATTGCGGACGGTCAGCCCGTCGGCTCCCGGACCTTGTCCAAGGCGGCCGGGCTTGAGTTGTCGCCTGCGACGATCCGCAACGTCATGAGCGATCTGGAGGAGCTGGGACTGATCGTCAGCCCGCACACATCGGCGGGTCGGGTCCCCACGGCACGGGGTTATCGCCTGTTTGTGGACACCATGCTCACCGTTCGGCGGGAAGATCTGCATGCGGTCGATCGTCTGCCCAGTGCTGCCTTGCAGGCTGAGCAACCCCGGCAGGTGTTGAGTCAAGCGGCGCACATGCTGTCCAACCTGTCGCAGTTTGTCGGGGTGGTCATGGTGCCCAAGCGCCCCTCTGTATTCCGGCATATCGAATTCCTGAGCCTGTCGGATCGGCGGGTGTTGGTGATTCTGGTGTCGCCAGAAGGCGATGTGCAAAACCGCGTCATCCACACCCAGGTGGAATACAGCCAGAGCCAGCTGCAGGAAGCCGCCCATTTCCTGAATACCCATTACTCCGGGCTCACCATCGACCAGGTGAAGGAGCGCTTGCGCACCGAGGTTGAAAGCTTGCGCGGAGAGATCGCGTCATTGATGGTCAAGGCGGTGGATGCTGGTTCGGAAGCCATTGACCAGCAGGATGAGGTGGTGGTGGCTGGAGAACGCAACCTGCTGTCGGTCAGCGAGTTCTCGCGCGACATGGGGAACCTGCGCAAGATGTTCGACCTGTTCGAGCAGAAAACCCAGCTGATGCGGCTGCTGGAGGTCTCGAACCAGGCCGAAGGGGTGCGTATTTTCATCGGCGGCGAAAGCCAGGTGGTGCCTTACGAGGACTTGTCGGTGGTGAGCGCCTCTTACGAGGTGGATGGCCAGGTCGTGGGCACGCTGGGCGTGATCGGCCCGCAGCGCATGCCCTACGACCGCATGATCCAGATCGTGGACATCACATCCAAACTGGTGAGCAACGCCCTGAGCCACCACAAGTGAGTGGCTACAATGCGGGGCTGGTCGGGGCGTTAGCTCAGTTGGTTAGAGCAGGGGACTCATAATCCCTTGGTCGGGGGTTCAAGTCCCTCACGCCCTACCACTCTCTGGATGGCCATGACTGTTCGAACCCTACTGAAAATGGGCGACCCGCGGCTGCTTCGCGTGGCCCAGCCGGTGCCGAGCCTAAGCGCAGACTTTCTGCCCCAACTCTTGCAGGACCTCCTCGACACCATGGTCGCAGCCCATGGAGCCGGGCTGGCGGCGCCCCAGATAGGCGAAGACTGGCAGGTCGTCATCTTTGGCAGCGGGCAACCCAATCCGCGTTATCCTGATGCACCCGTCGTGCCCTACACCGTTCTGATCAACCCGGTCATCGAACCCTTAGGCGACGCCATGGAAGACGGCTGGGAAGGCTGCCTGTCTGTGCCAGGCTTGCGAGGGCTGGTCCCGCGTTATCGACGGATCCGCTACACCGGGTGGGGTGCTCATGGTGAGCACATCGAGCGCGAAGTCGAGGGCTTTCATGCCCGGGTCGTGCAACACGAATGTGATCACCTGTTGGGGCGGCTCTACCCCACCCGCATGACGGACCTCACACGCCTGGGCTACACCGATGTGCTTTTCCCTGGGCTGGATGCGGGTGAGGACGACTGATGCAGGCGAGCCATCGCCCCCAGGTCTACTTGGCCGGTCCCGATGTCTTTTACCCTCAGGCCCGTCGCCATGGAGAAGCGCTGTGTGCCATCTGTGCGGCTTACGGCCTGGAGGGCCTGTACCCGCTGGATGCACCACTGGAGTCGGGTCAGGCACTGCATTCAGAGGCGATCTATCGGGCCAACCGTGACATGATCATCCGCTCAGACGCGGTGGTGGCCAATCTGCGCGACTGGCGCGGCCCCGAGCCTGACAGCGGGACTGTCTGGGAGGTGGCCTATGCGCTGGCCCTGGGCAAACCGGTGGTGGGTTACCTGCCCGAATCCCTTTCATACAGAGAGCGTTTTCGTGCCCTGGCTCCAGATGGGCGGGACCAAGAAGGCAACGAAGTGGAAGATTTCGGATTGCCGTTGAATCTGATGCTGGTGCACAGCCTCACGGCCGTCGTCTACGGGCCCGAAGAGGGGTATGCGGGTTTCAGGGCTGCGCTTGAGGCCCTTCAACAAGTCATCAAAATTTGATTGGCCTCTTTTAAACAGCTTAAAAATCGTTGTATACTTCCAGCTTCAGCAAGCGGCTGTAGCTCAGTTGGATAGAGTACTTGGCTACGAACCAAGGGGTCGTGGGTTCGAATCCTGCCAGCCGCGCCAAAATATGAAACCTCACTCTGGAAACAGGGTGAGGTTTTTTTCTGTCTGGTCATAGGCGACTGTTAGAGTTCAGAGTATGGAGTTTCTGTTTCCCCTTCTCGTGCTGGTGGCGATCTTTCATGTCGTCAAGATTCGTGATCAGAAGTGGCTCCGCTTGTCTGAACAGTTTTACCCCGAGAGATAAAGAGATCGTGGGCGGTTTGAAGAGGTGCAGAGTTGTCCACGGTGGCGGTCGGCGCTTGCGGCGAACCGGCCGACGCGGTGGGCAACTCGGGGCGCACCGGGGGTTTTCATTTTAGGCCGCCACATCCATCTGCGGCAGCAGGGTCCAGTAGGTCTGATCTGGCGTCTCGTCGCTCAGGCTGCTGTGTGGCCGCCCGGTGTTGTACCAGTCGATGAACTGCGCAATGTCTGCCTTGGCCGCACTCACACCGTCGTAAGCCCGCAGATACACCCGCTCATACTTGATCGTTCGCCACAGCCGCTCCACGAAGACGTTGTCGCGCCATGCGCCTTTGCCGTCCATGGATAGGCGGCAACCTCGCGACAGCACGGCTTCGGTGAAGTCCTCAGCCGTGAACTGACTGCCCTGATCGGTGTTGACGATCTCGGGTACCCCGAAGCGGACAAACGCCTGCTCGATGACCTCGCAGGCGTGGCAGGCCTCCAGCGTGATGGCCACCTTGTGGGCCAGCACCCGGCGGCTGGCCACATCGACGACGGCGGTGAGGTATACGAACCCTCTGGCCATGCGGATGTAGGTCGTATCCAGCGCCCAGACCTGATTGGCACGGCGGATCGCCACCTTGCGCAGCAGATAGGGATAGACCTTGTGCTGTGGGTTGCGCTCGCTGGTGCCCGGCTGCGGGCACAGCGCCGCGATACCCATGCGCCGCATCAGCGTGCCCAGGTGACGCCGGCCTACGCGTATGCCCTCGCGCAGCAGCATTCGTCGCAGCATCCGAGCGCCCATGAACGGGTGCTCCAGATGCAACTCATCAATGCGGCGCATGAGTGCCAGGTCGGCCTCGCTGGTCTGGCGTGGCTGGTAGTACACCGCCCCCCGGCTGATCTCCAACAGCCGGGCCTGGCGCACCACGCTCAGCGGGTGTTCGCGGTCGATCATCGCTTTGCGCTCAGCAACCCCGCCTTGGTGAGCGCGCTTTCTAAAAAATCGTTCTCCAGCGCCAACTGGCCGATCTTGGCATGCAGCGGCGCCAGATCCACCGGCTCGGGTGCCGCGCCAGTGCCGAACACATCGGCCGCACGCTCGAGCAGTTGCCGCTTCCAGTCGTTGATCTGGGTCGGATGTAACTCGAACTCCTGGCACAGCTCGGCCATGGTCTTGTCCTCGCGCAGCGCCGCCAGCGCCACCTTGGCCTTGAATGCAGGGCTGTGGGAGCGGCGCGTGCGCCGCCCAGATGACTTCTTGTTCATCGCAAAACTCCTTCTCGCCAGCCCTCACTCGGACCGGCTGATTACCCAGAGTCTGCTTTATCTCACCTGTTCAGATTTGCGGGGCCACTTCTATCAACGGCGTCGCATTTTGTTGCTGGGCGGCTACTTGCAGCAGTACCAGATTGAAAAGTTGATGGAGACCTTGCTGGAGGGCTACCTGCGTGCGTTGGGCGAAAAGGATGAAGAGCGCCGCCAGTCCATCTGGCGCATGCTTGAAGAAGCCGAGACCCGTTTGAGCGACCAGCTGAAGCAGCTGGCCCAGGACTTTTCAAAAATCTGGGGCGATCATGTGCTCGTGAGTACCCTGCCGATCGCTTTTCCGCTGGCGGACAAGCTGGCGCCCCAGGCTACTTTCGATATGCGCCGTGCGCTCCAGCTTCACGCGGATGGCATCGCCCAGGTGGTGGCCAACGAAGCGGGCCGTTCGGAACGGGACAAGGCTTTCATGCTGACAGCGGAAATCTTGCTGCTGCAGCACACCTGTCACTGGTTCTGCCGCTCCAAAACGGTGGCATCCGCTCGGATGGTGGCCCGCCATCGCACTCACTACGAACAACTGCTGGATGCGGTCTCGCCGACCACCCGTGAAGCCTATCGTCGCCTGTTTCGATGAACTCTTCCAAGCTGCTACGATCTGATAAGCCCTATATTCACTCACACCACAACAGAGACAACCTCATGCAAATTCAACTCAACACCGACTCCAGCATCCAAGGTTCCGACTCCATGAACGAATGGGCCAGTCGAGAAATCACCGATCGTTTGTCGCGCTTTCGTGATCACATCACGCGTGTCGAAGTGCACCTGACGGATGTGAACGGGGCTCGCAGCGGTGAGATGGACAAGCGCTGCATGCTGGAGGTGCGCCTGGCCGGCCGTCAGCCGATGGCAGTAACCCATGTGGCTGATCGCGTGGCCGACGCTCTGGTCGGGGCCTGCACCAAGTTGCAAAACGCACTCGACACCACGCTGGGCAAGGACCGCGACGCCCACCGCCGCGACACCATCCGCGGCGCGAACTGATCCGTGCTCATCTAGCGGACGGACACAGCGTCCGTCAGCCGGTAAAAAAAGCCCAGTGAGTCGTTGGGGAGGACGTGAAAACGACCCTCCACCACAAGACCTTCCATGCTGTATCGGATGGGGTTGCGTGCAATCACCTGAATGATGCTTTCTGCGCCACCGGGTGAGCAGAAGGGGCAAGTCAGCGGGACGGCTGAGAGCAAAAAAGTGGATTGCCGCTCCCCTGGGTCCAGGGGTGCCATGAAGCCTTGCAGACGAACTGTTTTCTGGTGCAGAGACTGAATGTCTGGCGTGAACACCGGCACCAAGCGCGTGCGTTCGACGCGCTGGCTGACTTGGGCCAACGTGGACCAGGGAATCACATCTTCACGACGAGGCAGGGGGGCAAAGGCGCTCAGGGGGCTGTGGTAAGCCCCGCCATGCTCGGGTGGCTCAGGAGGTGCCTGTCCACTGGCGGGCCCACTCAAGACCGGCCCGATGCCTGCGGCACCGAGCCAAGCCAGCCACTGGCGGCGCCGGATGCTGTGTTCAGTGGACATGACGCATGCCGCAGTACCGCCCGATACCCAGGCCCCGGCAGGCGGTTTGCAACTCCTGGTGGCAGACACTTTTTTCGCGACCGGATTCCAGGCACTGGGCAGCGGCCTCGTGGGCAGCGGCCATTGCGCGATGGCGTGTGATGTCCTCCTGGATCTGCTGAGGCGAGTGGGCAATGGCAGGCAAGCCAAACACAGCGGCAGACAAGAGGGTGAATAGGGTTTTCTTCATCGGTCAACTCCGGTTGAGCAGGGTGAGAACATCCAGCCGCCAGGCCCGCCAGGCGGGCAGGGCGGAGGCCAGCACGGCCACCGCCAAGGCGGTGACCGGTATCCATGTCAGGGTCGGCGTCCAGTGCCATGCTTGCACCAGACTGCCCGCGCCTGGCGGCAGCCATCGCTGCATGGCCATCAGCAAGCCCTGCGCCATGACTGTGCCTGCGAAGGCAGATGGCAACGCCAGGATCAACGCTTCAGAGACCAGCAAGCGCACGGTCTGGTGTGGGCTGGCGCCCAGCATGCGCAGCATGGCCAGATCGGCCTGCCGCTCCTGGACCGCCGACCATAGTGCCACGAACACAGACAGTCCGGCCACCAGCAGGAGGGTGATGCCAAAGCCCTGAAGCACCTGGGTACCGGCGCTCAGCAGGGTCAGCAGACGGGTGATTTCCTGTGCGGGTGCGGCCGCCTGCATCGGCGTGGAGGTGTTGACAAATCGAGGGAAGGTCACGGCAGCCAGCGGGGTGCTGTAGCGAATGAGGGCCATGGTGATCTCGCGTTCGGCCTGGAGGTCAGCGCGCTCGGCCTCCGTCATATCCTCGTAGCCGTGCAGGTCGTCATGCACCTTCCAGACCGATTCGGTGGATGTGAGAACCAGACGATCCAGCACGCAGCCGCATGGCGCCAGAATGCCCGTGACCACGTATGGGGTGTCGTCATGCGCATGGCCGCCAGCACCCAGACCATGAATACCCACAAAACTGTCGCCCACATCCAGCCGGGTCGCATGGGCCACCTGAGCGCCCAGGACGGCCTCCAGCGGCTGATCCCACAGTCGGCCACGTGCCACGCTGGCTCCGTAGTGAGTGACGTAGTCGTGGGTGGTGCCGACTATCCGATAACCAGCCAGGTTGTCCCCCAGACTCAGCGGGATGATCTGCCTGACCTGGGGGTGCTGCCGCAGCGTTTCCACGTCGCTGAGGAGGATATTGCCTGGCGGAACGTCCAGGTGAAAAACCCCGGCCATGATCAATTGCAAGGGGCTGCCCTTGGCGCCGACGACCACGTCGATACCGGCGAGATCCCGGGTGAATGCATGGCCGATCTGATCGCGAGCGGCAAAGACAAACGCCATGGCGGCGAAGCCGAGGGTCAGCATGAGCGCGTTGAGCGCGGTGGCCAGGGGGCGTGATCTCAGATAGCGCCAAGCCAGTTGCAGCGTGTTCATGACAGCGCCTCCAGCCAGAGGGACTGCGCCCCATCCAGTGCTTGCACGGCTCGCTGGTCGTGCGTGGCGACCACCAGGGTGTGACCACTGGCTTGTGTGTGCTCCAGCAACAGGGTCATGGCTTCGTGAGCCTGGTCGTCATCCAGGCTGGCGGTTGGCTCGTCGGCCAGAATCAGCGCCGGTTGCAGCAGCAAAGCGCGAGCCAGCGCGACCCGAAGCGTTTGCCCGCCCGACAATTCGTGAGGACGGCGGCGCAGCAAGCCTTCGAGGCCCAGGCGCCGCACCAGCGTGGCTTGATGTGCACGGGGTGGCTCACGGCGGGCGGCAAAACGGACCAGATCCAGATTGTCGGCCACAGTCAAGGCTGGGCTGAGCCGGCCGCCCTGTGGCAGAAAGCCGATGTGGGTGCTCCGCCAGGTATCGCGTTGAGTCTGGCTGAGTGATGAAAGAGATTGCGCGCCGACGATCACCTCGCCCTGAGTGGGTGTGAGCAGACCTGACACCAGGGCCAGCCATGTGGATTTGCCGCTCCCGGACGGGCCGCGCAGCAGCAAGGTCTGGCCTTCGGGCAGGGTGAGGTCGGGGAAACGCAGGGATGCGCCACCCGGCCAGGTCTTGTAGAGCGCGCGCGTCGTGATCATGGGGGTGGCGGGGTGCAACCGGCGCAGGTGCCGTGTATGGTCAGGTCGAGCCGCTCGGCATGGTGCCCCATGGCGGCGAGAGCGTCCTGTAAGGTCTGTGCAATCTGGTGGGCCTGCGCCTGCGCCGGCTCCAGCGCCACGAGCCGGTGACAGGCGTCGCATTCAAACCGTGGCGTCAGCGCACCAGCACTTTGTCCGCCCACCCAGGAAAAACGCCATACACGGCCCGCTGCGTCTGCATGGCGTTCCAGCAAACCACAGGCTGCCAATCGGTCCAGCAGCCGGTACAGTGTGACGCGATTGATCTCCACCCCATCGCGATGCAGACGATCGAGCACTTCGGCGTGCGAAGGGCCCCAACCAGGGTCGGACGCAAAAAGCGTCAGCACGGATCGGGTGGCCGCAGTCAGCCGCAGGCCCGCGCGGTGCAGTCGTTCGGTCCACTCAGCAATCATCGATTCATCCATGGGATGCATCCCTTATTGTTGCAACTCAGTTGCGAAAGTTCCTGAATTATGCCTTCTCAAACACGGTAAGCTCCACGCCATGGAACACGCTTTTCGAGCAACGCTGTTGTGGTTTGATGACATGGGTGGCCAGTCCTCAATGCGATGGGAGGAGGATGGCTTGCTGGTCGTGGGCCCTGGCCATGCGCCCGGTGAGCCACGTCGAGTCGTGGCGGTCGGGGCCTGGTCGGCACTCGCGTCGGTCTATGGCCATTTGCCCATCACGCACTGGCCTGGCCGGCTCATCTCACCGGGTTTTGTGGACCTGCACATTCACTACCCCCAGACCGATGTCATTGGCTCGCCCGCCGACGGCTTGCTGCCCTGGCTGGAAAACTACACCTTCCCGCACGAGTCCCGGTTTCATGACCCGGCCTATGCGGCCCAGGTGGCCGAGGTGTTCCTGGACGAGCTGCAGCGCCACGGGGTCACGACGGCCCTGACGTTTGCCACGTCGCACCCAGCTTCGGTAGACGCGCTCATGGCGGCTGGCCAGGCCCGTGGCATCAAGCTGGTCGCCGGCAAGGTGCTGCAAGACCGCCATTCCCCGGACGGGGTGCGCGACGAAACCGAGCAAAGTCTGATCGATACCGAGCAGTTGATCCAGCGCTGGCACGGCCAAGGGCGGCTGGGCTATGCCATCACCCCCCGGTTTGCGCCGAGCTGCTCTGACGCCCAGATGCGCGGCGCCGCCGAGCTGGCTGCCCGTTACCCGGACGTCTGGATCCAGTCGCATGTCGCGGAAAACGTGGATGAAGTGCGCTGGGTGCAATCGCTTTATCCGTCGGCGCGCAGCTATCTGGACGTGTATGCGTCCTTCGGCTTGCTGCGACAACGGGCGGTCTATGCCCATTGCATCCACCTGGACGACACCGATCGCCAGTTGATGCGCGAAACGGGCGCCGTGGCGGCAGTCAGCCCCACCAGCAACCTGTTTCTGGGCAGTGGCTTTTTTGACATGCACAGCGCGGATCGCGTGGGTTTCAGATACGGTCTGGCCAGTGATGTGGGTGGCGGCACCAGTTTCTGCCCCTTCCACACCATGCTGGCCGCCTACTATGTGGGACGGGCCAGCGTGACGGGCGGAGGCTTGCCCAAGACGGGCGTCAGTCTGCCTCCCAGTCGCCTGTGGTGGCTGCACACGGCTGGGGCTGCGCAGGCCATGGGCCTGGGGGGCGTGGTGGGCAATCTGGCCCCAGGGTGCGAGGCGGATTTTGTCGTCATCAACCCACAGGCCAAGCCTTTGCTGGCCCGCAAATGGGCGCAGGCGTCATCGGTGGAGGAAGCGCTCTTTGCCTTGATCGTGATGGGCGACGACCGTGTGATCGAGCATGTCCACGTAGCGGGCTGAAGGGTTGATTCGGCCCTCGGTTGAACTGTCACCCGCTTTTGCGACACTATCTTTCACATGCCTTTGCTTTGTCGAATCTTTTTGTCCAGCCCAGACCGGACGGCAGCCTTGCCTCGATGGGGTGCGGCGCTGGTCGGGGTGTGGCTGCTCGGAGCCTGTTCAACCGTGTCCGTGACCGACGATGCCCTGGCGATGCCGGAGGCGGTGAGTCGTGTCAGTGCATGGCAAACCGCTTCCCCGGTTCCTCCAGACTCAGATCAAGCACTCCCCTTGACGGCCTGGTGGCTGGCCTTCCATGATGACACCCTGACCACGCTGATTAACGCGTCCTTGCAGGCGCACAGCAGTGTGCGCAGTGCGCAGGCCGCGCTGGCACAGTCCCGCGCGCAGCGTGACGTGACCGAGGCGGCCACCTTGCCCGGTTTGCGCGCATCGGGTGCCGCCCAGCGCGCCGGAACCGGCTCCGGGGCCACGAGCAGTGCGTTCCGCGCCGGGCTCGACGCCAGCTGGGAGCTTGACGTGTTTGGTGCTCGGCGCCTGGGGGTGGAAGCGGCTGAGGCCGATCTGCTGGCGGCGGCGGCCCAATTGGGACAGGCGCGGGTCAGTCTGGCGGCTGAAGTGGCCCTCACTTATCTGGAGTGGCTGACGCAGCATCAGCGCCTGCAGGTGGCGCGACAAAACCTGATCTGGCAGGAAGAGGCGCAGCAAATCACGCTCTGGCGTCAGCAGGCCGGCCTGGCCTCCCAGTTGGAGGTGGACCAGACGACCATTCTCGTGGCGCAAACCCGAGCGGCCATCGCGCCGATTGCATCCAGCCTGCAGCAAACGCGGAACGCCCTGGCTGTGTTGGTGGGTTTGCCCCCTCAGGAAGCCTTGCCCCTGCCTGCAGAGCCAGTCATCCCGCAATGGACAGGGGGGATCGCCCTGGACATCCCGATGACTACCTTGCGGCAGCGTCCGGACGTCCAGGTGGCCGAGGCGCGTGTGCGGGCGGCGGTCGCAAGGCGCGATCAGGCGGCCGTGGCTTCGTATCCCACCTTCAGTCTGGCAGGCTCCATGGACTGGCGGGCACCGCGCCTGACAGACCTGCTGGATGCTAGCGCTTTGTCGCGTGCCCTGGTGGCGAGTGTCGGCGCCTCCCTGTTCGATGGTGGTGCCAACCGGGCCCGAGAGCAGGCGCAAATGGCGGCGCTGGAGCAAGCCCGGATTGCCCTGGAAGCGGCCTGGCTCAGTGCATTGCAGGAGGTGGAAGGCGCGCTGCTCAGCTTGCAGTCCAGCCAGCAGCGCGTGCTTCTGCTTACCGAAGCGGCTGCAGCCGCAGCCCGTGCCGAAGACCTGGCGCGGCAACGCTATCAGTCCGGGCTGATCGACACCCGCGCGCTGCTCGATGCCCAGCGGACGCGCCTGAATGCGGAGTCCGAGCAGGTCACGGCCCTGGCCACCCGCAGCGCGGATCACGTACGCCTTATCAAGGCGCTCGGCGGTGGTTGGAGCCGTGACGAGCTGGCACAAGACATGAAAGCGTCAAGGCATGAAGACCATTGAAAACGATTCGACCGCCGCGCTCGACCAGTTGTTGGGCAGTGAGCGTCGCCCCCCCTGGTGGAAACGCCCCTGGGTCGGGTTGCTGCCAGTCGCGCTGGCATTGATCGTCTGGGCGCTGTGGAGCTGGCAGGCCAAGCAAGACAGGCTGGCCGCGCCGGTGTTCGTGTCCGAACCCCTGTCCCGCGGCAATCTCACGCTGACCGTGTCTGCCAGCGGAACTTTGCAGCCGGTCCGCGCCGTCAATATCGGCAGCGAGCTCTCGGGGACCGTGCGCGAGGTTCATGTCGATGTGAATGACGCGGTTCGTGCCGGGCAGGTGCTGGTGGAGCTGGACACCGCACGGCTGGAAGATCAGGTGCTGAATGCACGGGCGGCCCTTGCCTCCGCCCGTGCACAGGTGACGCAGGCGCAGGCGGCTTTGCGTGAGAGCGAAGCCGCCGCGCAGGAATCGGCGGCGCAGCTGGCCCGGCTGGAATCGGTGCACCGCTTGTCGGGCGGTCAGGTGCCCGCCGCTGTGGAGCTGGATGCGGCGCGGGCGGCGGCGTCGCGGAGCGCAGCGGCGGTGGAACGTGCCCAAGCCAATATCGTGATTGCCGAAGCCTCGGTGCAACAGGCGCAGGCCAACCTGGCCAGCAGTGAAACGAATCTCTCCAAAGCCTTCATCCGCTCGCCGATCGATGGAGTTGTATTGTCCCGGTCGGTCGATCCTGGGAACGCCGTGGCCGCCTCCCTGCAGGCGGTGACCCTGCTGACCATTGCCCAGGACCTGCGCGCATTGCAGCTGGAGGTCAATGTGGATGAAGCCGACATCGGCGTGGTGCAGGCCGGGCAGAAAGCGACCTTCACGGTCAGCAGCCAGCCGTCGCGTCGCTACCCCGGTGAAGTCCGCCGCGTGGCCTTTGGCGCGTCTCGCACGGACAACGTCGTCACCTACACCACCACCCTGGATGTGGACAACAGCGATCTCAGTCTGCGCCCTGGCATGACTGCCACCGCCAGCATCGTGGCGGTCGAGCGAACGGATGTCTGGCTGGTGCCCAACACGGCCCTGCGCTTCATGCCCCAGTTGGACGAAGCGCCCGCTGCGTCCAATCGGGTGCTGTCCAGCATGATGCCGCGCCCGCCGGTCTCGGCCCCGAGAACTGTTCGCTTCGATCGTCGCGGTGGCGCCCGTCAGATCTGGGTGCTGCAAGATGGTCAACCCGTGGCCCTGAGTGTCACCGCCGGCATCACCGATGGTCGCCAGACCGAGATCTCGGGTGAGGGCCTGACCGAAGGGCTGGCGATCATCACCGAACAGCGGCGTGGAGGCACTGGCCGATGAGCGCTGAGCCGGCCCCGCTCCTGATCACTCTGCGCGGCGTGACCAAGACCTATGGTCGCGGGTCCACCGCGTTTCAGGCTCTCAAGGGGGTGGACATGACCATCCAGGCCGGTGAATTTGTCGCCATCATGGGACCCAGCGGCTCTGGCAAATCCACGGCCATGAACACCCTGGGTTGTCTGGACCGACCCTCAGGGGGGGAATACCGGTTTCACGGGGTGCCGGTGCATGGACTGGATCGGGATGGGCTGGCCCGCTTGCGACGACGCTTTTTCGGCTTTGTCTTTCAAGGCTTTCACCTCCTGCCACGCACCACGGCGCTGGAGAATGTGGAGCTGCCTCTGATTTACCGTGGCGAGAAACTGCATGCCCGACGGGAGGCCGCCCGCAAGGCCCTCGCGGCTGTCGGTTTGTCTGGCTGGGAACACCATACCCCGGCCGAACTGTCGGGTGGGCAACAGCAACGCGTGGCGATTGCCCGCGCGATCGTGACCGGCCCACAGGTGTTGCTGGCCGACGAACCCACCGGCAACCTCGACACCCAGCGCAGCCATGAAATCATGGGACTCATTCAGCGCTTGAACCGCGAGCAAGGCATCACGGTGCTGATGGTGACCCACGAAGCCGATATCGCCGCCTATGCCAGCCGCATCGTTCGTTTTCTGGACGGTGTCGTCGCCAGCGACGAACCCAACCCCCATGCTGTCGAGGCCTCCAGCGCGCCGGAGGAGGTGGCCTGATGTGGTTCAACACGCTGGTACTGGCCCTGCGTTCCATCCGGCGCAACCTGTTGCGCTCGTTCCTGACCATCCTGGGGATCGTGATCGGCGTGGCGGCGGTCATCACCATGGTCACGGTCGGCAATGGTGCCACCCTGGCCATCCAGAATCAGATCGCGGGCCTGGGGACCAACTTGCTTCAGGTGCGCCCTGGTCAGCGCATCGGTCCGGGCGGTGGCGGGGCCTTTGCACCGGCCTTCCAGGCAGCCGATGCGCAGGCCATTGCCCAGCAGGTACCGGGCATTCTGGCGGCTGCGCCTGAAGCCCGCACCGGCTCGGTGGTGGTGGCCAATGGTCGCAACTGGTCCAGCAGCATCATCGGCAGCACCAACGACTGGCTGGTCACCGGCAACTGGAGCCTGTCCGATGGCCGTGCATTTTCGGATGACGAGCAACGCGCCGGTTCGGCGGTCTGCATCATTGGCGAGACGGTGCGCCGTGAACTGTTTGGTCCGACACAGCCCATCGGCGCCATGCTACGGGTGCGCCAGGTGCCTTGTGAAGTGGTCGGGATCTTGTCCAGCAAGGGGCAGGGGGCGTTTGGCAACGACCAGGACGACCTGGTGTACATGCCGCTCAACACCTTCCAGCGCCGTGTGGTGGGTCATACGCGCGTCGGCACGCTGCAAGTCTCGATGCTGGATGGCGTCAATCCGGAAATCGTCAAGGCCAGCATTGTCGAA
Source organism: Burkholderiales bacterium (assembly GCA_030602985.1). Classification (GTDB taxonomy): domain Bacteria; phylum Pseudomonadota; class Gammaproteobacteria; order Burkholderiales; family Burkholderiaceae_C; genus UBA997. Next base: position 20,100 of record JAUVYR010000012.1, on the reverse strand, counting down.
TTGATGCGCGAGCGTCGAAACCTGTCGGACACCGATGAAGACAATTTCAACGTGCTGGACACCCGACAGCTCGGCGAAACCCTGTCGGGGACCACCCGTGTCATGACCATGCTGCTGGGTGCCGTGGCCGCCGTCAGTCTGGTGGTGGGCGGTATCGGCATCATGAACATCATGCTGGTCAGCGTGACCGAGCGGACGCGGGAAATCGGCCTGCGGCTGGCCATCGGTGCCCTGGAACGGGAAGTGCTACTGCAATTCCTGATCGAAGCGGTGGTACTGGCAGCGCTGGGCGGGGTGATCGGGATCTTGCTCGCGGTGGGGGCCAGTGTCGGGTTGTCTGCCCTGATGAATGTGCCCTATGTGTTCAACCCCAGCGTGAACGCGCTGGCCTTCGCGTTTTCGGCGGCGATCGGCGTGGTGTTTGGCTATTTTCCCGCTCGGCGGGCGGCCCAGCTCGATCCGATCGAAGCCCTGCGCCATGAATGAGGCCATGACATGACCATACCCCTTTTTCTGCCACGGCGGCGTTTCCTCAAGACAGGCGGTTCAGCGGCTCTGGTGGCTGCGGTGCCTTTCATCGTGCGACCCGCCCATGCCGGCCGTTTGCTGACCCCGACCCCCAGTCAGGCCGAGGGACCGTTCTACCCGGTCCGGCTGCCCATGGACCACGATGCCGATCTGCTGCGCAACGGGCATCTCATTTACTCACTCGGTCAGCCGGCCTGGGTGGAGGGCACTGTCGTGGATCTACGTGGCCAACCCGTGTCGGGCGCCGTGGTCGAAATCTGGCAGTGTGACGAAGACGGCCGTTACCACCATCCGGGTGACGGTGGCCGTGCCGATCCGGCCTTTCAAGGATTTGGCCGTATGCAGGTGGGGCGGGACGGGGCTTACCGCTTTCGGACGATCCGTCCTGCCCGCTACGGCAGCCGGACCCCGCATATCCATTTCAAGGTCAGGCTGGGCGCACAAGAACTGTTGACCACTCAGTTGTATGTGGAAGGCGATCCTGGCAACGAGCGGGATTTCCTGTGGCGACGCCTGTCTGCAGATGGGCGTCGAGCCATCACAGTGCCCTTCTCGCCCGACGGTAGCGACGTCCGTGCCCGCTTCCCGATCGTGGTGGCGCTCTGATCGGACTCAGCGGCGGCTGAAAAGCTCGCTGCGCAGTTGCTGACCGGGGATGATGCCGCGCCGCTCGAACCAGCCCTGGTGCATTTCAAGCACGAATCGAACCGGTTTGTCCGAGCAATGCGATTCGGTACTCAGCGGTTGCATATCGGCCAGATTCACTATCGTGCCATCTTCATCCAGAAAAGCAGCCGTCAAGGGAATGAAGGTGTTCTGCATCCAGAAACACTGCCGTTGTGCGCTCTCGAACACAAAGAGCATGCCTTCATTGGGCGCCATCTCCTGCCGCCACATCAGCCCAATGGAGCGTTGTTGCGGCGTGCTGGCCACCTGTGCCGAGATCAGATGCAGGCCTGCTTGCAGTTGAACGCGTGGCAGATTCAATTGCGGTTGCTGAGACCAGGCGGGCGCTGCCCATCCCAGTGCCAGGGCGCACAGTGACCAGACAGACAGAAACAACCAGGCGCGGCGGGTATGTCGAGTGCAGTGGTCAACCATAGGGGGCTTGCAACAAGTTGGTCATTTGAACGATTGATGCTACTGTATCTGTGAAGTTCGTTCAGAGCTCATATGTCTTATAGATGACTCATAATACGAGCTTACGTAAGGCAAAATTAATTTCTATATTGTGAAATATTGACCGATTGATTTTGCACAACCCACACACAGGAGCCAACATGTCTTCCGATGCCGCGAACATCATCTACACCCTGACCGATGAAGCCCCCCGCCTGGCGACGGCCTCTTTCCTGCCCATCATCCGCACCTTCGCGCAGCCTGCAGGCATCGCTGTGAGCGAGGCCGATATTTCGGTGGCCAGCCGTATCCTGGGGGAATTCCCTGAGTTTCTGCGTGAAGACCAGCACGTGCCCAACACCCTGTCCGAACTGGGCAAGAAAACGCTGCAGCCCGACGCCAACATCATCAAGCTGCCCAACATCAGCGCGTCTGTGGCTCAGCTGGTGGCTGCCATCAAGGAGTTGCAGTCCAAGGGGTATGCGGTCCCCGACTACCCTGAAAATCCCAAGACCGACGAGGAAAAGGACATCAAGAAGCGTTATGGCCGATGCTTGGGCTCGGCCGTGAACCCGGTGCTGCGCGAGGGCAACTCCGACCGCCGCGCGCCCAAAGCCGTGAAAGAGTACGCCCGCAAGAACCCCCACAGCATGGGCGAGTGGAGCCAAGCGTCGCGCTCGCATGTCTCGCATATGCACCACGGCGACTTCTACCACGGTGAAAAGTCGATGACGATGGACCGCGCGCGCCGCGTCAAGATGGAGTTGATTACACGCTCCGGCAAGACCATCGTGCTCAAGCCCGAAGTGCAACTGCTGGACCGCGAGGTCGTCGACAGCATGTTCATGAGCAAGAAGGCCCTGCTGGCGTTCTACGAAAAAGAGATTGAAGATGCCTACAAGACCGGCGTGATGTTCTCGCTGCACGTCAAGGCCACCATGATGAAGGTATCGCACCCCATCGTGTTCGGCCACTGCGTCAAGATTTTCTACAAGGACGCCTTCGAGAAGCACGGCAAGCTGTTTGACGAACTGGGCATCAACGTCAACAACGGCATGATCGACCTCTACAACAAGATCGCCACCCTGCCGCAGAGCCTGCAGGAAGAAATCAAGCGCGATCTGCACGCCTGCCACGAGCACCGCCCCGAGTTGGCCATGGTGGATTCGGCCAAGGGCATCACCAATTTCCACTCGCCCAACGACATCATCGTGGACGCGTCCATGCCCGCCATGATCCGCAACGGCGGCAAGATGTGGGGCGCCGATGGCCGTCTCAAGGACGTCAAGGCCGTGATGCCCGAGTCGACCTTTGCCCGCATCTACCAGGAGATGATCAACTTCTGCAAGTGGCATGGTGCGTTCGACCCGAAAACCATGGGCACGGTCCCCAACGTGGGTCTGATGGCCCAGCAGGCCGAGGAATACGGCTCGCATGACAAGACCTTCGAAATTCCTGAGGACGGTGTGGCCAACATCACCGACCTGGACACCGGCGAGGTGCTGATGAGCCAGCACGTCGAGCAGGGCGACATCTGGCGCATGTGCCAGGTCAAGGACGCGGCCATCCGCGACTGGGTGAAGCTGGCGGTCAACCGTGCCCGCAACTCTGGTATGCCGGTGGTTTTCTGGCTGGACGCCTACCGCCCGCATGAGAAGGAGTTGATCACCAAGGTGAAGATGTACCTGCATGAGCACGACACCAACGGACTCGACATCCAGATCATGAGCCAGGTGCGCGCCATGCGTTACACCCTGGAGCGCGTGATTCGCGGTCTGGACACCATCAGCGCCACCGGCAACATCCTGCGTGACTACCTGACCGACCTGTTCCCCATCATGGAGCTGGGCACGTCCGCCAAGATGCTGTCCATCGTCCCTCTGATGGCGGGCGGCGGCATGTACGAAACCGGCGCAGGGGGGTCCGCGCCCAAGCACGTGCAGCAGCTGGTGGAAGAAAACCACCTGCGCTGGGACAGCCTGGGCGAATTCCTAGCGTTGGCAGTGTCTCTGGAAGATCTGGGTATCAAGAACAAGAATCCGCGCGCCAAGTTGCTGGCCAAGACGCTGGACGCCGCCACGGGCAAGCTCCTGGACAACAACAAGAACCCGTCGCCGCGTACCGGCCAACTGGACAACCGGGGTAGCCAGTTCTACCTGTCCCTCTACTGGGCGCAGGCACTGGCTGAACAAACCGAGGATGCCGAGCTGGCGGCCAAGTTCGCGCCGCTGGCCAAGACCCTGGCGGACAACGAAGCCCAGATCGTGGCAGAGATGAACGCTGTCCAGGGCAAGCCCGTGGATATTGGTGGCTACTACCTGCCTGACCCGGCCAAACTGGCCGAAGTGATGCGCCCGAGCCCGACGTTCAATCAGGCACTGGCCAGCCTGACGGTCTGATTCAGGAGCGCCTGGCCAGAGGCAGGTTGAGCAGCAGGTTCTGAGGCTTCAGCTTCAGGCACTGCTGCTCATCCATGGCCATCGCCAGGTAGACCGGGCGCCCCGCCACCTCGGGCAACATGCTCGATGGTTCCTTGAAGTCGAGCCGGAACAGGCACAGCAAGCGCTTCAGTCGGTCCTCGTTGACGTGATGACCCAGATAGAGGTCGTTCAAAACGGCGCTGGCTTGAGCGTCCAGGCCCACGTGCCACACCCAGTGATCGTCCTGGATCTGTTTTTCGGTCTGGATGGTGACTTCCACGCCCAGGAAATGGAAAACCCATTTTTCCAGCACCCGACACAGCGCCTGTGCCAGCGGTTGGCCTGAGTTCAGACAGACGGCCATGTCGAATGACTCGTCACGTGTCCAGTAGTCGTCAGCGTTTTCTGCGTTCAACACATCCAGGTCCAAGCTGCGGACCCGGGCCCCATTGCGCTGCAGCCATTCACCCAGGGGGCCCAAGCCGCTGTCGATCGCATGGCGTTCCACGGTTTCATTGTCAGCCGACATCACGGTGCCGTCGTCCACAACCGTGATCCGTTGCGGACGGAACAACATTTCAGCGGCACGGGCTTCCATGGGGTCGGCTCTGGGCCCCAGTATGTGCCGCAAGAGCACCTGGGTGATCTGCTCGACCAGCACCGGGGGCACGTCTACCCCTTGTCCCTGGAACAGCGCCATATAGCTGGATTCAAGCGTTGGGGCTGCCAGCAGCCGATCCCGAAACCGCAGCCACACGGCCATGTTCTCTGACGCATCGGGGTCGGCCAACGCCTGCAATCGCGAGGCATCCACGGTCTGGCGGGGATGATCAAGCAAGGATGTGTGCAGTTCGCGCTCACGGCTGCACGATGTGGCGATGGGCTGAAGCTCCGGGCGGCTGAGCAAGTGCCTCAGGAAATCGTCCGTCACCTGGAGTTGCCCATCAGGCAGGGGTGTCAGCCAGGTGATGCCGCTGGATCTCCAGAATAGGCGATCAGTCTGTAGTAGCAGGGAATTCGGATGCATCATGGGGTGTCAGGTGGGTCGACATCGGCCTCTATCATGCCTGCATCCAGGTATGGTCGATCTGACCCGGCTCATGCCCACATCCACACCAATCCCGATTCAAGTCTGCCAACATGCCGTCTGGCCTCTGGATAGAATCATTGGCATGCCTAAGCAACCCGATCTCACGCCCAAATTGCCTGCAGGTGAGGATGCCGTCGTCCTGGAGCGACAGCGGCAGCGCGTCGAACCCCCCAAAATGTACCAGGTGGTTCTGCTGAATGACGACTACACCCCGATGGAGTTCGTGGTGCTGGTGCTTCAGGAGTACTTCAACAAAGACCGTGAAAGCGCCACCCAGATCATGCTCAAGATTCACATCGAGGGCAGGGGAGTGTGCGGGGTGTTTACCCGTGATCTGGCAACGACCAAAGTGGAGCAGGTACTGCAAGCCGCCCGTCATCATGGGCATCCGTTGCAATGTGTGAGTGAACCCGTTGAATAAACCCGGATTTGCCCCATTTGCAACAGACCCCCGATCCGATGTGCGGTAAATTAGAGATTCGTTTTAAGGAAGTGCCCCATGATTGCCCAGGAACTTGAAGTCAGCTTGCACATGGCCTTTGTCGAGGCCCGGCAACAACGGCACGAATTCATCACCGTCGAGCACCTGCTGCTCGCCTTGCTGGACAACCCCAGCGCCGCCGAGGTGCTGCGTGCCTGCTCTGCCAATATCGACGATCTGCGTAAGTCCCTGACGAATTTCATCAAGGACAACACCCCCCAGGTGGCCGGGACCGAAGAGGTCGACACCCAGCCCACGCTGGGCTTCCAGCGCGTGATCCAGCGCGCCATCATGCACGTGCAGAGCACGGGCAATGGCAAGAAGGAAGTGACTGGCGCCAATGTCCTGGTGGCCATCTTCGGTGAGAAAGACTCGCACGCGGTGTATTACCTGCACCAGCAAGGCGTCACGCGCCTGGACGTGGTCAACTTCATTGCCCACGGCATTCGCAAGAGCGATCCGCCCGAGCCGACCAAGCCCGGTGACAACAGCGCTGCTGAGAACGAAGAGGCCGGGGAAGCCCGTGGCAACGAGAAAGCGTCTCCGCTGGAGCAGTTCACGCAGAATCTGAACCAGGCGGCCAAGGAAGGCAAGATCGATCCGCTGATCGGCCGCGAGTACGAGGTCGAGCGTGTCATCCAGATTCTGTGCCGTCGACGCAAGAACAACCCCTTGCTGGTGGGCGAGGCCGGGGTCGGCAAGACCGCCATCGCCGAGGGCCTGGCCTGGCGCATCGTCCAGAAAGATGTTCCGGAGATCCTGGCTGAAGCCAGCGTGTATTCGCTCGACATGGGCGCTCTGCTCGCAGGCACCAAGTACCGCGGTGACTTCGAGCAGCGACTCAAGGGTGTGCTCAAGACGCTGAAGGACAAGCCGAATGCCATCCTGTTCATCGACGAGATCCACACGCTGATCGGTGCGGGTGCGGCGTCGGGTGGCACGCTGGACGCCTCCAATCTGCTGAAGCCAGCGTTATCCAGCGGCCAGCTCAAGTGCATCGGGGCCACCACGTTCACCGAATACCGCGGCATCTTCGAGAAAGACGCCGCGCTCAGCCGCCGCTTCCAGAAAGTGGACGTGGTTGAACCGACGGTGGAACAGACAGTCGATATTCTCAAAGGCCTCAAGAGCCGTTTTGAGGAGCACCACAGTGTCAAGTACGCCACCGCAGCCCTGCAGGCTGCCGCGGAGCTGAGTGCCAAGTACATCAACGACCGCCACCTGCCAGACAAGGCCATCGACGTGATCGACGAGGCCGGTGCGGCGCAGCGTATTCTCGTGCCGTCCAAGCGCAAGAAGACCATCGGCAAGTCCGAAATCGAGGAAATCGTCGCCAAGATCGCCCGCATTCCGCCCACCAGCGTCTCCAGCGACGACCGCAGCAAGCTGCAGACACTGGAGCGCGATCTCAAGGCGGTGGTGTTCGGTCAGGACAAGGCGCTGGAAGTGCTGGCGTCCGCTGTCAAGATGTCCCGTTCCGGTCTGGGTAAGCCCGACAAGCCGATCGGCGCCTTCCTGTTCAGTGGCCCCACCGGCGTGGGCAAGACCGAAGCCGCCAAGCAGTTGGCTTACATCATGGGGATCGAACTGGTCCGATTCGATATGTCCGAGTACATGGAGCGTCATGCGGTCAGCCGTCTGATCGGCGCGCCCCCCGGCTATGTCGGCTTCGACCAGGGTGGCTTGCTGACGGAGGCGGTCACCAAGAAGCCGCATTGCGTGCTGTTGCTCGACGAGATCGAGAAGGCCCATCCCGACATCTTCAACGTGCTGCTCCAGGTCATGGACCACGGCACGTTGACTGATAACAACGGTCGCAAGGCCGATTTCCGCAACGTCATCATCATCATGACGACGAATGCCGGCGCCGAGACCATGAACAAAGCCACCATTGGCTTTACCAACCCTCGCGAATCGGGCGACGAGATGGCTGACATCAAGCGTCTGTTCACCCCTGAGTTCCGCAACCGGCTCGACGCCACCGTCAGCTTCAAGGCGCTGGACGAAAACGTCATCATGCGGGTGGTCGACAAGTTCCTGCTGCAGCTGGAGCAGCAACTGGCCGAGAAGAAGGTGGAAGTCACTTTCAGTGACGATCTGCGCAAGTACCTCGCCAAGAAAGGCTTCGACCCGCTCATGGGCGCGCGGCCCATGCAGCGCTTGATCCAGGACACCATCCGCCGTGCCCTGGCCGACGAACTGCTGTTCGGTCGACTGACGGACGGGGGCCGACTGTCTGTCGATATCGATACCTCAATCGAAGATAAGCCGGATGTGAAACTGGACATCCAGCCCATTCCGAAGAAGGAGCGTGTGTCAAAAGCCGAGCCTGCCGAACCCGAAGAGGCGACAGCAGACTGAGCAGCCGTTCAGCGAGGATCGGTCTGCGCGCGGCAGGCGATGGGGGCCATCCGGCCGATCTCCAGCTGGAGCTCATCGCCTTTGCCTCGCGCCCCATAGCGCCCATTGGTGAAGTAAAACCCGGAGGCGACAGGCTGTGGATGCAGTTCGTGGGGTTGCCCTCGATAGACCAGGACTGCCACACCTTGTTCGGGAAAGTACCGCCACTCGACCGACTCGCTGTTGTCACAGACATACATGACCCGCGTCATCGGGGTGGGCGGCATGCCATCCGGGAGAGTGTGATGGGCGGTCGGCGCTTGCAGGCACGCAGTCAGGCTGAATGACAATGCCAGTGTGAGGCCGGATAAGGACATGGTGCGCGTTTTCATGGGGGCAGGATAACGCAAGCAACTGGAGTTCGGTTGTAATGGAGCCCCATGCACGTTCATACCTTCCTCTGGCACGACTATGAAACCTTTGGCGCGCAGCCCCGGCTAGACCGCCCGGCGCAGTTTGCCGCCATCCGTACGGACGCCGAGCTCAACGAAATCAGTGAGCCTGTCATGCTGTACTGCCGCCCCTCACCCGATTACCTGCCCGACCCGGAAAGTTGTCTGATCACTGGCATCACGCCACAGCACTGTCTGGCCCATGGCGTGACCGAGCAGGCGTTCGCTGCTCGCATCGAGGCCGAACTGGCCCAGCCCGGTACGGTGGGAGTGGGGTACAACACCATTCGGTTCGATGACGAGTTCACTCGCTTTCTCTTCTGGCGCAATCTCATGGACCCGTATGCCCGTGAGTGGCAGAACAGCTGCGGTCGATGGGACCTGCTGGATGTGGTCCGGTTGGCTTACGCCTTGCGTCCTGAAGGCATCCAGTGGCCGCGCAAGCCCGACGGCAAGCCCAGCTTCAAGCTGGAAGACCTGACCCGTGCCAACGGCCTGGCGCACGAGTCGGCCCACGATGCGCTGTCTGACGTGCGCGCCACCATCGCAGTGGCTCGCCTGATCCGTCAGCATCATCCCCGCCTGTTCGATTTTGCATTCGCCCTGCACAAGAAGGACAAGGTGGCCCATGAAATCGGCTTGCCGGTGGCGCCGGGTCAGGCGCGCCCTTTTCTGCATGTCTCCGGCATGTTCCCGCCGGAGCGGGGCTGCCTGGGCATCATGTGGCCGCTGGCCAGCCATCCCACCAACCGCAACGAGTTGCTGGCCTGGGACCTCGCTTTTGACCCGGGTGAGCTGGCTGAACTGAACAGCGCAGCCATCCGCGAACGGCTATTCACGCGCCAGGCGGATTTGCCGCAGGGGCTGACTCGCCTGCCCATCAAGAGCATTCACCTCAACAAATCCCCGATGGTGGTGGGCAATCTCAAGACCTTGCGCCCAGAAATCGCCGAACGGTGGGGAATCGACCTGTTGCAGGTCAGTGCCCATGCCGACATCGCCGCCCGCTTGCCTGACATGAGCGAGATCTGGCGTGAGGTCTTTGAGCGCACGGCCGAGTCCACTCGGCCCGACCCTGAACAAGACCTGTACGGTGGATTTCTGGGTGAGCAGGACCGTCGCCGGCTTGCCCACTTGCGCGCCCTGCCGCCGGAGGCCCCCGACTGGCGATCGACGCACTTTGACGATGAGCGGCTGACCGTACTGACTTTCAGGTATCGGGCGCGCAATTTTCCGGAGCAACTGGATGCGACGGAACAGCAGGCCTGGCAAGACCACTGTATGCAAAGGTTGACTCAGGGTTCAGGCGGTGCCGTGACGCTGGAGGCCTTTCAGAACCAGGTGGAAGCACTGGCCGAGCAGGCCATGGAAAGCGGTGACGAACGGGCAGAAGCCATCCTCAGTGAATTGATGGATTATCCGGAGTGGCTCACCGCTGGCTGGTGAAGCCCCATATGAACCCGTTTCAGGTAGTCCGGCACCTGTTCAGCCGGCAGTGGGCGGCTCAGCAGATAGCCCTGGGCGGCGTGGCATCCCATGGCTTGCAGCCACTTGAGTTGGTCGATCGTTTCCACACCTTCGGCCACGGTCTTGAGGCCGAGTTGCTGCGCGACGCCAATGGCCGCTGTCACGATGGCCTGGGTGTCCGGTTCTGGCCCCAGTGAGCCGATGAATGACCGATCGATCTTGAGGCAGTCGATCGCGAAGCGGTGTAGATAACTTAGCGACGAGTAGCCGGTGCCAAAATCGTCCACCGCGCATTGCGCACCTTTTTCGCGAAGGGCCAACAGTTGCTTTTGGGCTTGGGTCGGATCGCCCATCATCACACCTTCCGTGATCTCCAGGGTGACACGCTGCAGGGACTCCCCAGCTGCATGCAGGGCAGATTCGATATCCTGCACCAGACTCACCTGTTCAAATTCGCGTGGCGAAAGGTTGATGCTGATGCGCCAGTTCCCTGCTGCCAGCTCAGGATGGGCGCCACGCCATTCGGCCAGATGACGGGCTACAGATCGCCAAACCCAATGACCAATCAACCTGATCAACTCGGTGCTTTCGGCGATGGGAATGAATTCATCTGGCGGTATGAAGCGGCCATCTGGCTGCGGCCACCGGAGCAGCGCTTCGAAACCGAGCAGGGGCAAGCCGTCTGACAGCCCATGAATGGGCTGGAAGTGCAGGCTCAGAGCGTCTTGATCAATCGCCTGGCGCAGGCGTCGTTCGACGTCGATGCGCCGCATCACCTCCTCGTTCATGGCGGGTGTGAAGAAGCGAAAACCTGCGCCACCCGCATGCTTGGCGTGGTACATGGCCAGATCGGCCAGCCGCAAGAGCTCAGCTTCATCGGTGGTGTCCTGTGGGGTGAGCGAAATGCCGATAGAAGGGGACAGGTGCAATTCGCCCCGGTGGGTCACGAACGGGACGCTCAACGCGTGGATCAGCTCGGCAGCCACGTGGCCGGCGTCTGTGGCGTTGTCGATTTCAGTCAGGGCCACAACGAATTCGTCCCCTCCCATGCGCGCCACCAGATCACTGAGCCGCAAGCGGCGCTTGAGCCGATCAGCGATTTCGATGAGGACCTGATCACCGGTATCATGGCCCAGCGAGTCGTTGATGGCCTTGAACCGGTCCATGTCGATGAACAGCACCGCCAGTATGCGCTGATGCCGCAGGCTCTGCGCAACAGCCTGCTTCAGCCCGGTCTGGAAAGCCCCACGGTTGTCGAGACCGGTGAGGGGGTCCGTTCGGGCCAGCTGTTTGATCGCGGTCTCTCGGGCTTTTTGCTCGGTGATGTCGGTGTAGGTGGAAACAAACCCGATGGTCTGACCGTTGCGCCGGATCGGTTCCCCGATCACGAGATGCGTGCGCCCATTGGGGTGCACCCGTTCGAACCGGTGCGGCTCAAACTTCAGCGCCAGCGCACGCCGGCTTTGCACCAGTTGTTCGACATCCCCCGGGCCATACTCACCTCGCAGGGCAGGGACACGAATCAGGTCAGCAAAGTCCACGCCCTCGCGAATCAGATCGCCAGGCAAGTTCAGCACTTCCGGGAAGCGTGTATTCCAGAAGCGCAGATGCAGGTTGTGGTCGAACACGCTCAGGCCCATCGGCAGATGCTTGACAATGGCCTCCAGATAGGCAGACCGTTCGGCCAGTTGCTCTTCCAGTTGCACCAGGGGAGTCAGGTCCAGAGCAAATCCATAAGCAATTCGTCGCTGATCCAGGCTGACCGATACCGTCAGTCGAGCCATCATGTGCCTGATGTCGCCCGACTCTGTCTTGCAGCGGTAGCGAATGGCTCCTTGCCCCTGGTCGTAGGCGGCTTTGAGCGTCGCAATGAAAGCGTCACGGTCTTCGTCGAGGACCTGGGGCAGCAGGAATGACCGGTGAGCCTCGATATGGCTCTGTATGCCATGAAGACGCCGGAATTCACTGGACCACCACATCTGCCCGGTTTCGAGATCGCGAACCCAGTGGCCGATGCCTAACCGCTCCAGCAAGGCAGAAAACCGTTCCTGCTCAGATTGCTGGCTTTTTTCGCGTTCCAGGCGCAAACGTCTTTCTATCCACCATGCTGCGCAGGCCAGGGTGGCAATCGCGAAACCGATCACGGAGATCGGATCAAACATGCTGTCTCCTGAATACTAACCAGCATCTTAGTGCCAATGACGCAAGCTGTGTAATCAGGGGTTAACGCCTGCCCCCTATCAGGCCGCCCAGGAGTCCACGAACCAACTGGCGCCCCAAGCTGGAGCCGACCGTTCGAACGGCTGTCTTGGCCATGGTTTGAACCAAGCCGTCGTACTGGCCTCCACGTGGGCCGGTGCGACCAAACAGCACTTCGTTGACTTTGCTGCCTGCAGCGGCAGGCGCTGCATTCTGGGCATCGCCAGTGCGGTTGATGGCTGGTGCGCTGCCTCTTTGTGCCGCATTCTGCCTGAGCATTTCATAGGCGCTGTCGCGGTCGACGGCCTGATCGTATACCCCTGTGACCAGTGATTGCCTCAGCAGGGTTTGACGCTGCTGGGGCGTGATGGGGCCAATCTGGCTGCCGGGTGGGAGCACATACACCCGTTCTGTTTCGCAGGGCCGCCCCTTGGCATCCAGAAAGCTCACCAAGGCTTCGCCCACCGCCAGTTCTGTGATGGCCGCTTCAATGTCCAGCCCGGCCTTGGGGCGCATGGTCTGGGCCGTGGCTTTGACGGCTTTCTGGTCTCGAGGGGTGAAGGCGCGCAGCGCGTGCTGGACCCGGTTACCCAGTTGCCCCAGCACACTGTCAGGAATGTCGAGCGGGTTCTGCGTCACGAAGTAAACCCCCACGCCTTTGGATCGGACCAGCCTGACCACGAGCTCGATCCGCTCGATCAGCACCTTGGGCGCATCCTTGAACAGCAGATGGGCTTCGTCAAAGAAAAACACCAGCTTGGGTTTCTCCGGGTCACCGATTTCAGGCAGCTGTTCGAACAGCTCGCTCAGCATCCACAACAAGAAGGTGCTGTAGAGTCGCGGCGCGTTGAGCAGTTTGTCCGCTGCCAGAATGTTGATGACGCCCTGGCCCTCCACGGTCTGCATCAAATCGTGGATGTCGAGCATGGGCTCGCCGAAAAACCGGTCACCGCCCTGTTGCTCAATCTGGAGCAAGCCACGCTGGATGGCACCCACGCTGGCCGCGCTGATGTTGCCGTATTCGGTCGTGAACTGCTTGGCGTTATCGCCCACGTGCTGCAACATGGCCCGAAGGTCTTTCATGTCCAGCAACAAGAGGCCGTTGTCGTCAGCGATCTTGAACACCAGATTCAGTACACCGGTCTGCGTCTCGTTCAGGTTGAGCATGCGGGCCAGCAGGAGCGGCCCCATGTCGCTCACCGTGGCCCGAACCGGGTGGCCCTGCTCGCCGAAAACGTCCCAGAGCGTGGTCGGGCAGGCCACCGGGGCAGGCAACTCAATGCCACGTTCGTGCAGCACTTGGGCCAGTTTGCCAGCTATGGAGCCGCGCTGACTGACGCCGGTCAGGTCGCCTTTCACATCGGCCATGAAAACCGGGACTCCGATGCGCGAGAAACCCTCGGCCAGGGTTTGCAGAGTCACGGTTTTGCCTGTGCCTGTGGCGCCGGTGATCAATCCGTGCCGGTTGGCTTTGTCGGGCAGCAAAACACAGGAGGTGAAGTGGTTTTTGGCAATCAGCAAGGGCTCTGCCATGGTGAATCCTGAAGAGGTTGACAGACGGTCTTGGTTTTATGTGGGCTGGCGGCTTGTTGCATCGGCAAAGGCCTCCAGGTTGAACGCTGAAATGGCGTCATCCAGTGTACGGGCCTCGTGCCGCAGGGCCGCTGCGGTGGAATAGGACTGCTCAACCAGCTGCACATTGGCTTCGGCCACCTGATTCACCCGGCCGATGGACTCATCCATCAGGCTTGCGGTCTCGCGTTGGCGGTGGGTGGCTGCAGAAATGTCGGCCATGCGCTCTGACAACTGGGCAACGGCCTGCAGCAGCGCCTGCATGGTCTGCCCGGCGTGGCTGGCAGCGGCAGCCCCGCTGCCTACCCGCTGGGCGGAATTCTCGATCAGGGCCTTGACTTCCTTGGCTGCCTGGGCGCTGCGTTGGGCAAGGTTGCGTACCTCTGCGGCCACCACGGCAAAGCCGCGGCCTTGCTCGCCTGCCCGCGCCGCTTCAACGGCGGCGTTCAGGGCCAGGATGTTGGTCTGGAAGGCGATTCCGTCAATCACGGCGACGATTTCCGAAATCTTGTTCGACGCCTGACCAATCTGCTGCATCTCGTCGACGACTTGCTGCACCGCCTGCCCACCTTGCTTGGCCACATCGCTGGCCTGGGTCGCCAGGCGGTTGACTTCATCGGTGGCTTGGGCACTGTCGCTTACGGCCTGGACCATTTCGTGGGTGCCGCTGACCGATTGCCGAATCGCCTCCTGTTGCGTCAGGGCAGAGTCTTTGAGCTGCTGGTTGGTCTCATCCAGCGACTCGGCCGCATGCACAATGTGGGTAGAGGCCTCACGAACCCGGTTGACCACCCGGTTCAGCCGTTCCTTCATTTCCACAATCGAGGCAAACAATTCGCCAAACTCGTCGCCACGGCGGACGTAGGCGTCGGTTCCAAATTCGCCTCCAGCGATGCGGGTGGTGACCGATTGGGCGCGGGCAAATGCGCCTTGCATCATGGACACCAGTCGATAAATGTTGAAGGCAATCAGCAACAGCGCCAGGGTGACAAACCCAGCCAGCCCCACTTTGACCCGCAAGGCCACCTCGCTGGCGTCGCTCAGTGCCTGGTTCATCAGGTTGCGCTGCAAGACTTTCTGGTCGTTGATATGACCGAGCTGGGTGTTCCTGGCCGGCACCAGGTCGGATTTGAGCAGGTTGAATGCGCGTTCGACATCACCGGCCGTCACCAGGCTGACGGTCTCACCCGCCAGACCCCAGAAGCGTTCGTCCGACTGCCGGATTCGGTTCAGAATGGCCCGTTCTTCGGCGCTGGTGAGGTGGCCTTCGATCTCTTCGAGCAAGACCAGCTTTTCGCGGCGCAACCGCCCAATCGTGTCCAGAGTGGCTTGCAGATCGGCCGGGTTGTCGGCCGAGAGCATGGCGTGACGGGCTTCAAGGGAAATCCGGATCATCAGGAGTTCGACCTGCGATATGCGGCTGACCTGAGGCTCGTATTGGTCGGTGATGAGTTTCGCCTGCTTTTCGATGTGGTTCAGGGTCAGCCAGGTCACCACCATGGCCCCCATCACCAGGCCGAACAGCAGGCCGAAGTTGAGCAAAAGCTTGATCCGCATGGGAATGCGTGCGGTGCGTGACGATTCAGCGTTCATGGCTTGGGGTGTGGTGGCTGACTGGCCAGTCTACAGGGGATTCAAAACCGCAACAAGACAGGAAACGGGGCGGCTGGCCAGCCCTTTTACAATAGGGGCCTTTTTTCATCTTTACCAAGACAACCCGGGGTTTATTGCATGGCAGGGCATTCCAAGTGGGCCAATATTCAGCACCGCAAAGGCCGGCAGGACGAAAAGCGGGGCAAGATCTGGACGCGGATCATCCGTGAAATCACCGTGGCTGCCCGCCAAGGGGGTGGGGATCTGAGTGCCAACCCGCGCCTGCGCCTCGCGGTGGACAAGGCCAAGGCCGCCAACATGCCCGCCGACCGGGTGAAATACAACATCGACAAGGCCACGGGGTCGCTGGATGGCTTGCAGTACGAGGAAATCCGCTACGAAGGCTACGGCATTGGCGGTGCGGCCATCATCGTGGACACCATGACCGACAACCGTGTGCGCACGGTGGCCGAAGTGCGTCACGCCTTCAGCAAGCACGGTGGCAATCTGGGTACTGAGGGCTCGGTGGCGTTTCAGTTCAAGCATTGTGGGCAGCTGGTGTTTGCCCCTGGCACGTCGGAGGACAAGGTCATGGAAGTGGCCCTGGAGGCTGGCGCCGACGACGTGATCACCGATGACGACGGCGCCATCGAGGTGATCACCGCACCCAGCGAATTCGAAGCGGTGAAGAATGCCCTGGAAGCTGCTGGCCTGATGCCGGAAGTGGCCGAGGTGACGATGCGTGCCGACAACACCATTGAACTCTCAGGCGAAGAAGCTGCCCGCATGCAGAAGCTGCTGGATGTGCTGGAAGACCTGGACGATGTACAGAACGTCTTCCACAACGCGGATATCAACGAATGAGTGACCCGATGAAGGTATTGGTGGTGGGGGGCGGTGGCCGCGAGCATGCGCTGGCCTGGAAGCTGAAGCAATCGCCCCGTGTGGAGCAGGTGTTTGTGGCACCAGGCAATGGCGGGACAGCGCTTGATGCCGGTTTGACGAATCTGCCCATCACCGATGTGCGCGCCCTGCGCGAGTGGGCGCAGGCCCAAAACATCGCGCTGACGGTGGTCGGCCCGGAGGCCCCGCTCGCCGCAGGGGTCGTCGATGAATTTCGCGCCCATGGCCTGCCCATTTTTGGCCCCATCCAGGCGGCTGCGCAGCTGGAAAGCTCCAAGGCGTTTTCCAAGGCCTTCATGAAGCGCCATGGCATTCCCACGGCGGCTTATGAAACCTTCTCCGACCCAGCCCAGGCGCACGCCTATGTGGATCGGGTGGGCGCGCCGATTGTCGTGAAGGCCGACGGCCTGGCGGCTGGCAAGGGTGTGGTCGTGGCCATGACGCTGGCCGAAGCGCACGAGGCCATCGACTTCATGCTGGTCGACAACACCTTGGGCGTGACCCACAACGAAGGCGGCGCGCGCGTGGTGATCGAGACCTTCCTTCAGGGTGAGGAAGCCAGCTTCATCGTGCTGTGCGACGGCAAGACGGTGACGGCCCTGGCCACCAGCCAGGACCACAAACGCCTGCTGGACGCTGATCAGGGTCCCAACACGGGCGGCATGGGCGCTTATTCCCCAGCGCCGGTGGTCACACCCGAGGTGCACCGCCGCGCCATGGAAGAGATCATCCTGCCCACGGTGCGCGGCATGGCGGCCGACGGCATCCCTTACACCGGCTTCCTCTACGCCGGGTTGATGATCGAACCCAGCGGCGCCGTGAAGACGCTGGAGTTCAACTGCCGCATGGGCGACCCGGAAACCCAGCCCATCCTCATGCGCTTGCAGAGCGATCTGGCAGAAGTGCTGCTGGCCGCCGTCGAGCAGCGGCTCGATGAGGTCACGCTCCAGTGGGACGAACGCGTGGCGTTGGGGGTGGTGCTGGCTGCTCATGGTTATCCGCTGACGCCGCGCAAGGGCGATGCCATCACCCGCTTGCCGGCGGATGCGCCCGACGCCAAGGTGTTCCACGCCGGTACCACGCTCAACAACGGTCAGGTGGTCACTTCCGGTGGTCGCGTCCTGTGTGCCACCGCCCTGGGGGCTGACGTGGCCTCGGCCCAGCAGCGGGCTTACGAACTGGTCAGCGGGGTCACCTTTGAAGGCATGCAGTACCGCCGCGACATCGGCTACCGGGCCTTGCAGCGATGAGCCACGCCCACACCACTGCCATGCGCGAGTACCTGCTGGGGCTGCAGCAGCGCATCACATCGGCCATCTCTGAAATCGACGGTCATGCGTTTCTCTCGGATGGCTGGGAGAAAGAGCCAGGTGAGCCACTGCAGGGCAATGGGATCACGCAGATTCTGGAAGACGGCGCGGTCTTTGAGCGGGCTGGTTGCGGCTTCTCGCATGTGAGCGGGCCCAGGCTCCCGCCTTCGGCCACGCAGCACCGCCCTGAGCTGTCGGGCGCTCCCTTCGAGGCCATGGGGGTCTCTCTGGTGTTCCACCCGCGCAATCCCTATGTGCCGACGGTGCACATGAATGTGCGGATGATCACCGCAACCCCGGTGAACGGTGGTGAGCCGGTCAGCTGGTTTGGCGGTGGCATGGACCTCACCCCATACTATGGCTTTGAAGAAGACGCCATTCACTTTCACCGCACCTGCGCCCAGGCGCTGGAACCGTTTGGCAGCGACAAATACCCGCGCTTCAAGACCTGGTGTGACGAGTATTTCTGCAACAAGCACCGCAAAGAGCAGCGCGGCATTGGCGGTGTGTTTTACGACGACTTTTCCGAGCTGGGCTTTGATGGCGGCTTTGCCATGACCAAAGCCGTGGGCGATGCGTTCCTGCACGCCTACCTGCCGATTGTTCACCGTCGTCTGCCCATATCCTACGGGGAGCGAGAACGCCAGTTCCAGCTCTATCGCCGGGGTCGCTATGTCGAGTTCAATCTCGTCTGGGACCGGGGCACCCACTTCGGCCTGCAATCGGGCGGCCGTACGGAGTCCATCCTGCTGTCCATGCCGCCGCTGGTGCGCTGGGCCTACCAGGAGCGGCCCACACCGGGGTCACCCGAGCATCGCCTGCTCCAGGAATTCCTGGTCCGCCGGGATTGGCTGTGAGCGTGACCGGGCCGCTTCGGATCGGCATGTTTGGGGGGGCGTTTGACCCGCCACATTGGGCGCACCGGGCGCTGGCCGAAACCGCTTTACAACAACTGGCGCTGGATGCTCTGCATGTGATGCCCACAGGCCAAGCCTGGCACAAGGCCCGTGTACTGTCGCCGGCTGCTCACCGCCTGGCCATGTGCCAGGCCGCCTTTGGCGATCTGGATCGTGTGCATATCGACCCGCGTGAAATCCAGCGGGAAGGGCCATCGTACACGGCCGATACCCTCAGCGAGTTGGCCGTTCAATACCCGGGTGCCCGGTTGTATCTGGTCCTCGGGGCTGACCAACTGATGGCGTTCCGCCAATGGAGCCGATGGGAGGAGGTGCTCAGCTATGCCACGCTGGCCGTGGCCAATCGGCCCATACACATCGCTGCCGAAGCCGATGAACAAGAAGCCGTCGAGGCCGACCTGAACGCAGTCGGCATTCCGTTTGAACGCCTGGACATGCCCTTGCATCCCACCAGTTCCACCGCCATTCGTGCGCACGTGCATGGCCAGAGCCGTCGACACCCCGATCTCGAGGTGCTGGTGCCCGCGGGCGTTGCGCGTTATATTTCCGATCATCACCTTTACGAAACGCCTACATGAGCGAAACCGCTGCCAAAAAGAACGTCCAGAAACTCCAGCGCGCCATCGTCGATGGCCTGGAGGACGTCAAAGCCCAAGACATCCAGGTGTTCAACACCGAAGCGCTGTCTCCCTTGTTCGAACGGGTCATCGTGGCCAGCGGTACGTCCAATCGCCAGACCAAAGCGCTGGCCGCCAGTGTGCGCGATGCGGTGCGTGAAGCCGGCTTCGACAAGCCACGCACCGAGGGTGAAGACAACGGCGAATGGATCATCGTGGATTGCGGTGCCGCCGTGGTGCATGTGATGCAGCCTTCCATTCGTCAGTACTACCGACTCGAGGAGATCTGGGGCGAGAAACCGGTGCGCATCAAGCATGCGGCCAAGGCCAAAGTGGCGCAGCCTTCTGAGAGCATGGCCATGCCGGCCCGCAAGCCCCGAGCTGCCAAGGCCGCTGTTGAAGTGGCGGCCGTTCCCGCGAAAAAGGTGCGCAAGACGGCCGCGGCGGCGCTGGCCGCTCAGGCAGCTGCAAAGCCCGTCAAGCCGAACAACAATACCAAGTCCGCCAAGCCGGCTGGCAAAGCCACCCCTGCCCGCAAGACCGCCAGCCAACCCGCAGGCAAAGCCACGGGGGTTGCACGCAGCACGCCCGTGAAGGTGGTCAAGGTTGGGGCGGAGGCCAAGAAGCCGGCCGCGAAAAAAGCCGCGGCCAAGAAGGCCCCTGCCCGCAAGCCCAAGGCATGAAGCTCGTGATCGTCGCGGTCGGGCAGCGCATGCCCGACTGGGCCCAAACCGCCTACGACGATTACGCCAAGCGCTTTCCACCCGATTGCCGGGTGGAGGTCAAGACCGTCAAGACCGAGCCGCGTGGCTCCAAATCGCTGGACACCCTCCTGACGGCGGAGCGCGCCCGCATCGAGGCGGCCATCCCCAAAGGCGCGCGCGTGGTGGCTCTCGACGAGCGTGGCACGGCACTCACCACCGTGGCCCTGGCCAAGCACCTGCGGGAATGGCAGATGGGGGGTGATGATGTGGCCCTGGTCATCGGTGGGCCCGACGGTCTGGACCCGGCCTTCAAGGCCGCCGCGCACCTGCGCATCCGCTTGTCCGACATGACCCTGCCGCACGCCCTGGCGCGCGTGCTGCTGATCGA
>JAUVYR010000049.1 GCA_030602985.1 Burkholderiales bacterium | reverse complement strand
GACGGCACCACCACCGCCACCGTGCTGGCCCAGGCCATCGTGCGCGAAGGCATGAAGTACGTGGCCGCCGGCATGAACCCGATGGACCTGAAGCGCGGTATCGACCGCGCCGTGGAAGCCCTGATCGCCGAGCTGAAGAAGGCCTCCAAGCCCACCACCACCAGCAAGGAAATCGCTCAGGTGGGTTCCATCTCTGCCAACTCCGACTCCAGCATCGGTGAAATCATCGCCAATGCCATGGACAAGGTCGGCAAAGAAGGCGTGATCACCGTGGAAGACGGCAAATCGCTGCAGAACGAGCTGGATGTCGTCGAAGGCATGCAGTTTGACCGCGGCTACCTGTCGCCCTACTTCATCAACAACCCCGAGAAGCAGGCCGCCCTGCTGGACAACCCCTTCGTGCTGCTGTTCGACAAGAAGATCAGCAACATCCGTGACCTGCTGCCCACGCTGGAGCAAGTGGCCAAGGCCGGTCGTCCGCTGTTGATCATCGCCGAAGACGTCGAAGGCGAAGCCCTGGCGACTCTGGTGGTGAACACCATCCGCGGCATCCTGAAGGTCGTGGCCGTCAAGGCGCCTGGCTTCGGCGACCGCCGCAAGGCCATGCTGGAAGACATCGCCATCCTGACCGGTGGCAAGGTCATCGCCGAAGAAGTCGGCCTGACGCTGGAAAAAGTGACACTGGCCGACCTGGGCCAGGCCAAGCGCATCGAAGTGGGCAAGGAAAACACCACCATCATCGACGGCGCTGGCGCGGCTGCTGACATTGAAGCCCGCGTGAAGCAAATCCGCGTGCAGATCGAAGAAGCCACCAGCGACTACGATCGCGAGAAGCTGCAAGAGCGCGTGGCCAAGCTGGCCGGCGGCGTGGCCGTCATCAAGGTCGGTGCCGCCACCGAAGTCGAGATGAAGGAGAAGAAAGCCCGCGTGGAAGACGCGCTGCACGCCACCCGTGCTGCCGTGGAAGAAGGCATTGTGGCCGGTGGTGGCGTGGCTCTGCTGCGCGCCAAGCAAGCCGCTGGCACCATCACCGGTGACAACCCCGACCAGCAAGCCGGTATCAGCCTGGTGCTGAAGGCCATCGAAGCGCCTCTGCGCGAGATCGTGGCCAACGCCGGTGGCGAGCCCAGCGTGGTGGTCAACGCCGTGCTGGCTGGCAAGGGCAACTATGGCTTCAACGCGGCCAATGACACCTACGGCGACATGATCGAAATGGGTATTCTGGACCCAACGAAAGTGACCCGCACCGCTCTGCAGAACGCCGCCTCTGTGGCCAGCCTGATGCTGACGACCGAGTGCATGGTGGCCGAAGCCCCGAAGGACGAAGCGCCCGCCGGCATGCCCGGTGGCATGGGCGACATGGGTGGCATGGGCGGCATGGGCATGTAATGCCTTACCGCTGAAGCACTGGCCTTCAGGAAAAACCGCCGGGTTCACCGCCCGGCGGTTTTTTTATCGCCCATTCACAAGCGAGCGAATGTCACGTTCATAGGCCTGCAAGCGCTGCACGGCGCGTTGCCGCTGGGCGTCTGTGGTTTGGTTGTGCAGTTCGGCAAACTGGCTGCAGGCATCGGTCAGGGCGAGTTGGGCGTAGCGACGGTAAGCCTCGCGCGGCGACGCCAGCGTGCGCTGCCAGGCGCGCTCCATCTCAGCCATGGCATCGGCACCCGCCTGAATCCGGCTGACGGTTTCCAGGGCGTCGGCATGCCGGGCTTGTCGCTCCGCCACAGCCTGTTCCACATCGAAAACACCCTGCTCCATGCGAAGGCGCAGCCAGTCGCGTTGTTCGGGCGACAGGCGGCCATAGAACATCTCGGATCGTTCCACGGCACGGCGATGGCGGGCGTCTGACACCCTGCCCGGTGGACCGAAGTCCTGTGCAAAAGTCTCCGTCTGCTTGGCCTGATGCTGCGACCAGCGCTCCAACTGCGACGGACTGAGAGTGGGCGCCAGATCGGCCAGGGCTGGCAGCATGGCCTGACCTGCTTCGGCTACCCAG
This sequence comes from Burkholderiales bacterium, assembly GCA_030602985.1. Lineage (GTDB taxonomy): Bacteria > Pseudomonadota > Gammaproteobacteria > Burkholderiales > Burkholderiaceae_C > UBA997. Next base: position 12,396 of record JAUVYR010000049.1, on the reverse strand, counting down.
ACTCGCACCTGATCAAACACCTGGCAGACCTGCTCCGCGGTCAGGTCCTGCACCGCCCACAACTGCCACTGCCGCATGGCTTCGGCAACCTGAGGAAGGTGCGCGGTGCGGTGCCAGGCATGCCAGTCCTGCAGAGCAGGACGCAGCAGAGCGCTTTGTTCGCCGGAGAGGTCAAGCATGGCGTCCAGACGCCAGAAGATCAGCGACGGCGCGCGGTTGTAGGCAATGGTGGCGACGTTGCACGCACTCAGCAGGGCGACCAAGGCCAGCACAGGCACCAGACGCCAGCGAAGCACGAATCGACGAGTTTCAAACATGTTCATGGGTTGAACATGGTAGACCCGCACAGGCCCCGGTGGGGATGGAGGGTCTTACAGCAGGTTACGCCAGTTGGCCAGCGTGCGGATCAGGCTGCGATTGACGTGATCCAGCGGAAAAGCCGACGTTTCGCAGAAGCCGGGCAATCGTTGCACTTCCTCGAAGCGCTCCAGTCGCCGGGCCAGTTCCAGGTAGGTGGCGTAAGGCCCCGCTTCGTGCAACAAGGCGTCGCGGATGGATTCGGAGACCGGAATCCGGCCCAGGGCCTTGTGCATGGGCTCCTGCATCAGGAGGTCCAGATGCGAAAACAGACCCGTGACATAGATTTCGGTGCTGAGATCGCGCTGGAAACCCGCATCCATCAACTCGTCCATCAGCTGCCCGCGCAGGACTAAAGCCAGGCGAACGGGCAGAAGATCGGCATCGGCAGAAGCACCGGGCATGAGCTCAAGCATCCAGTCCCGCAAGCGCATCTGCCCCAGGAGCATGAGTGCCTGCCGCACCGTGGTCACCTCTCGAGACGCCCCAAAAATGGGCGAATTCACCAGACGCAAGACACGAAATGTCAGCACAGCGTCTTGATGGATCAGTGACTCAACCGTTTCCATGGAGGCAGAGCGCATCAGCGCCTGCTGAACCCGCACCAGGGTCCGTTTGTCCACGGGAACGCCATGGCGTTGGTAGCGCTTGAGCACGTCGTCCACAGGCCAGCCACAGAGCCCCCAGGCACTGCGATGATCCAGGCAATGGGCAGCCAGTGTGCTGGTGCCGATGTCCCGATAGAGTTGTTCGCGCAGAATCGGGCTGCTGGCGGACTGACCGGCCTCGACCTGAGCGGCGGCCTGTTCGGCGCGTGCCGCCTCTTCCGGCCACAGGTGCAGCATGAAACGGTGTACCCCTTGCCCTATGACAGGCAAAGGACGCGCACGCGCCAAAGGGGATTCCTGTACCAGCCGGTGGCCCATGCGGTAGGCATAGGCAGCGGCATCGGCCAACCCTGATGGGGCATCATTGCCCATGTCGGGCAGCTCCAGCCAGATATGGTCGACCGGGTTGACTGCGAGTGCCTGGCGCAGAGAGCCGATATCGGCAAAGGAGACCAGCAGAAAGGGGGCGTCAGCCGACCACTCCCCAGACAGCAGACTCAGCAGCTGCGGGGCATTGAAGGTGGCGGGCTGCAATGCGCGAACGCGCAGGCGAACCCCGACGAGCTGGCGCTTGCTGCCCCAGATGGGTTGATACGCCAGCGATACATCTTCCAGTATGTTCAGAGCCATGAATCACGCAATAAACTGGAACAGCGACAACCGCTGCACCTGTGCGTATGACTGTAATGCAGCCTGCAACCCCAGCTGCTGGGTCTGGAACTCAGAAATACCCTTGACCATGTCCAGGTCGGTGAGGCTGGACAGTTCGCGCTGCCCAGCCACCGAACGATCTTGCAACAGACCTTCGATGCTCTCCGCCCGGCGCAGCAATTCACCGAGGCGACCCCGCACCAGCAGTAGACGATCCTGACCTGACTGCATTTCCTGGTGGACCTGCCCCAATGCCTGGGTGCGGCCAGTAGAGTTCAGGTTGGGATCTTCAAGGGCTGTGATGGCGCGCTGCAGCGAGGTGAAGAGGTTGACTGGTTGGCTGGGCTGCAAAGTGAAGGACGCTCCGGCTGCCGCTTGGCCACTCAGGGTGACTTGTACGCCTTCAAAGGTGAAGGTCTGGTTACTCAGATTGATGGTACCGTCAGGGCCTGCAGGACCCAAGACAATGGCGGGTATCGGAGGCAACGCTGGCGTTGCGCTGTCACGATTAAAGCGAACCACGGACAGCTGAAGGGTCTCAGGTGGGCCAGCCACACTGGACACAGACAACTCGTAACGGCCCTGGGTGCTGGCTGTCGCATCAAAAGGAAACACGTTCAGATTCTGAGGTGTTTCCGTGACCGAAGCGTCAGTGACGAGCACATTGCCTGTGTTGAACTCAATGGACACCACACCATCGCCCGACAAATTACGCATCAGCGCAAAATCGCCATCCACCCGGTTGGGTAAGCCGATTTCCGTCGGAGCCGTCTGGCCAGCGAGTCCCTGGAACGCCACCTGTGCATTCCCCGGGGGTGCTCCAAGGCCGAAAATTTCCGCAAAAGGACGACCTGAAGAGGACGTGGTGCCCAGCCCGCCGAAGAGGGCGTTGCCTTCGGTGTCTTGTGTGTTGGCCAGATTCAGGAGTTGATCGCGTAGCCCACGCATTTCGAGCGCCACGCTGCGACGATCGCTGGCGGACAAGCTGGCGTTGCCCCCTTGGACCAACAGCTCCTTGAAACGGGTCAGCACATCGCCCATCTGACCCAGCGTGCTTTCAGCCTGCTGGAGGCTGGAGCGAGATCGCTCCAAGGCTCGGAGATCGGCCTCTGTGCGCATGAGCCGGTTGCTCTCTCGCTCTGCCAGCGTGGCTGCCACAGGATCGTCACTGGCGCGCAGAACGCGCTTGCCAGCTGACAGCTTTTCCTGAGAGTTGACCAGTTCCACCGTCCGCTGGTTGATCCGGTTGATGGTGGCGTCAAAACTGTTGGCCGTGGCGATACGAAATTGGGTCATGAGGCCTCCTGATCATCGGAACGTGGACAGCAGGGTGTCGAAGATCGACTGCATGCTCTGGAGGTAGCGGGCAGACGCCTGATAGGCCTGCTGAAACTGTAGCAGGCGCGCGGCCTCTTCGTCCAGATTCACACCGGCCTGGTTGGCACGGGCGGCTTCGGCCTGGTCGGCCACCCGGGTGGCAAATTCACTGTCTGCTTTGGCAATCTGAATACTGGATGACACCGCGGCAAAGACGGGGATGTAACCATCGGACAGGGTATAGCCGTCGAGCGCGTCAAGATCGCGTACAGCCAACAAGGCCCGGCCATTGCCCGCATTGCTGCGGACGTCGAACACCGGACGTGAGGGGTCTGGCGGTGGCAGTTGGGCATTGGGATTGGCCGGTCGAATCACGAATGAATCGTTCGGTCCGGAGGCATTCTGACTGGGTGCTCCTCGCAGGGTGACGCTGATGGGCGCCTGCCCTGGAACTTCAATCACCAGTTCAGCGCCGGACACGAACTCGAATGGTCCTCCAGGCGGGGTCAGCAGCTCCCCCCCACGCCGGACCTGAATGGCCGCTGCTGCGACTGCTGGCAAATCCGCACTGACCGTGAAGGCGCCTGTGGCATCGAAACTGATCGTCACATCGGACTGCGGCGTGGACGCAGCAGGCTGCCCAAAAGGCAGACGATAGATGGACTCCACCTCCAGCGTCCCTTGATTCGAGGCACCCGCCTCTATCACCACGGGGCTGGAAATAGCCAGCTGCGAGGGAGAGGTCAGCGCTACTCGGACCTGATCCGCAATGCGGGAAAAGGGCTTCAGCACAAACGACTCACCGGCGCTGGCACCGGTATCCGTTAACCGCAAACCGTCAAAATCGATCGTCCCCCCCGGTGGGCCTCCCGTAAACGCCACAGTCCCAGGCGCAGTGGCCGTGAAATCCAGACTGCCATTGGGCTGAAGCTCCAAGAAACGGTTGTCACTGAGCCGGCGAACAATCGCGCCGCCAGCGGTCATCTCGACGCTGTAATCTGAAGCCTTGAAGCGGGTTGGGGCATCGGGGTCGTCGCCCACTGGTATCACCGACAGCGACAAATTGCTGGACGGCACACCAGGCGTCAGGGACTGAACCGTGTTGTTGAGAGCAATGGGGTTGAAGAAACTCAGACCCGGATTGCCGTTCAGGTCCAGCCCTGCCTGGTGCTGCCGGTTGATCAGCTCAACCGTCGACAGCGCGAGACGACCGAGCTGGTTGCGGACATCGGCCACATCGTCGTTGTAGAAGGTGAGCAACCCCCGCAAGGTGCCGCCGAGCAGCTCTTCGTTGATGACGGCATTTTCATTGCCAAAGCCCAAGGTGTAGCGCCCCTGCACACTGACGCTTTCGGAGCCAACCAGATCCGTCGATCGATTGCCCAGCACCAGGGGCACACTGTTGCCTGCAAACACGGTGATGGAGCGGTCATCCGCCTCCAGCGTGCGGACCTCTATGATCTGATTGAGCTCGGCAATCAGGCGGTCACGCTGGTCCAGCAGGTCATTCGGGGAACGGCCCGACGCAAAGGCATCGACGATGCGCTGGTTGATGTTGGCAATGCTGGAGGACAGCCGATTGGCCTGACTGATGCTGCTTTCGATCTGCACCCGGGTGGTGGAACGCAGTTCGTCCAGCTGCGAGGCCGTCTGATTGATGCGCCGGGCAAACTCGTCTGCCCGCGACAACACGACCCCACGTGCGGTCTGGTTGGTAGGCGAGGCCACCACGTCCGCCCACGAGTTCAAGAAGCCATTGAGCTGTCGCCCGAGCCCGGCTTCGCCCATGGGGAAGAGCTGCTCAAGGGTCTGCAGGCGTTGATATCGCACATTGGCCGCTGCGGCCGAGGCCGCAGTGAGGTTGGCCTCGCGGGTCAGAAACTGGTTGAAGGACCGATCGATGGAGGCGATCTCCACGCCTTTGCCAAAAAAGCCGTTGCCAAACTTCTGACCGGGAATCTGCTCCAGGCTGACGTTTTGCCGAGAGAAGCCGGGCGTATTGACGTTCGCAATGTTGTGCCCGATGACCTGCAAAGCGGCCTGATTGGTGCGGAGGGCGGTCACGCCGACGTTGAATGACATGGGGCTCTCCTTATCCCAGCGCGCGCTTGACGTTCAGGGTCGTGTTGATGACCCGGGTCAGCTTGTCCGCATAGCGAGGATCGGTGGCATAACCGGCCGCTTGCAAATGCTCGGAAAAAGCCCTCGGGGAGTGCAGGTTCTGCATGACCTGCGAATAGCGGGGGCTCTGGCTGATCAGGCGGGCGTAGTCCCTGAATGAGTCGGCGTACGAGTCGTAAGCACGGAAACGGGCGGTGACCCGACGCGGCTCGCCATTGATGTATTCGGTCGTGGTGATCTCGGTCACTCGCCCCTGCCAGTTCGGCCCTGCCTTGATGCCGAACAGGTTGAAGCTGCTGGAACCATCGGGGTTGCGGATCGGGCTGCGGCCCCAGCCGGTTTCGTGCGCGGCCTGCCCAATCATGAAACCTGCGGGGATACCCGTTTCACGCTGCACCTGGAGGGCTGCGTCGCGGTGACGGGCCACAAAGTTCGCCTGTGCGGGGGTGGGCTGCATGGCGGGCTGGGCGGGCGCAGCACCGACCGGCGAAGCAGGGCCTGGCGACATGGCCGTTGGCGCAGTGGGCGCCCCTTGCTGCATCAACTGGCGCTCGATCATCTCACTCAGGCCACCAGGCAGGCCGGTCATCTTCAAGGCCAGCTGTTCGTCAAGCAACTGTGTTCCCAGCTGGGTGGCCTCGTTGTCCATCAACCCGCTCCTCATGGAGGCTTCTCGCATGCTTTTAAGCAGCTCACGCATGAACAGGGCCTCGAACTGGCGAGCCGTCTCCTGCAGCGCGGCGCGGCTGTCCCGGCCTGCCAGGCTGTTGAGTCGGTCGAGCGACTGGGCATCGATGGCCAGCCCCCGGCTGGCCGACATCGAGACCGCGGACATCGGGTCGAGGCTCATGTCAGATCACCTCCAGCTCCGCCTTGAGTGAGCCAGCGGCGTGCATGGCCTGCAGAATCGCCACCAGATCCTGCGGGGTCGCTCCCAGCGCATTCAGTGCACGCACCACGTCACTTAGCTGGGCTGACGCCTCCACCTGAATCAAGGCCCCCCCGTCCTGACTGACCTGAATGTCCGCCCTTTCGGTCACCACGGTCTGAGCACCGGGAGGCGCAAAGGGGCCAGGCTGACTGACCTGTGGGGTGGAGCTGATGCTCACGGTCAGGTTGCCGTGGGCCACGGCTGCCTCACCCAGGGAAACCGCCTGATTCATGACGACCGAGCCGGTCCTCGAATTCACAATCACCCGAGCCGAGGGGCGAGGCCGCTCCAGCGGCAATTCCTCGATGTCGGCCAGAAAAGCCACTCGGTTGTTCGGGTCGATCGGGGCGCGCACGCGCACCAGACGCCCATCGAGTGCCTGTGCCACACCTTCACCCTTGGCGGCATTGATGGCCTGCGCCACGCGACGCGCGGTCTGAAAATCCGACGCATTGAGGTTGAGGTCCACTGTCTCGCCCAGCAACAGGGGCGTGGGCACTGTCCGCTCGACCTGGCCACCCGCCGGGATCCGGCCAACGCTGAGGTGGTTGATCGTGACGCTGCTGCCACCGGCAGAGGCACCGGCGCCGCCCACCAGCAGATTGCCTTGGGCAAGGGCATAGATTTCACCGTCCACACCGCGCAATGGGGTGGTGATGAGCGTTCCCCCTCGCAGGGAGCGTGCGTTACCGACGGACGACACCGTGACGTCGATCGACTGACCAGGGCGTGCAAAGGCCGGCAATTGAGCCGTCACGAGAACCGCAGCGACATTGCGTGGCTGGAAGTTCGCACCCGGTGGCAGGGTGAGGCCGAATTGCTGGAGGTAATTCTGCAAGGCCTGGCCGGTCAGGGGCATCTGGGAAGATTGATCGCCAGTGCCATCCAGCCCCACCACCAGACCGTAGCCTGTGAGCTGGTTGGTTCGAACGCCCTGGACGGACGCGACATCCTTGATGCGGGTGGCCTGTGCCACGCCGGTGCCCAATGCAAGCACCAGCAGCAAGGCCAGTGTGCCGAACGGCCTGGATAGGCCAGGCGCCAAAAAGAAAAATCGGTTCATGTGGGCCTTTCCGGTAACCCCGATTGGAGTTACACCACGCGCATGAACCGATTGTCAGAAAACTTTAGAAGGGGAAAAGCGTTAAAAAGAAGCGGGAAAGCCAGCCAAATGTCTGCGCATCGTTCTGGGCACCACGGCCGCGAGACAACACACGCACATTGGCGATCTGCGTGGACTGCACGCTATTGCCCGGACGTATGGTCCGTGGGTCCACCGTGCCAGAAAATTGCAGCACATCGACGTTCTGGTTCACGCCGATCTGCTTTTCGCCAATCACCACCAGATGGCCATTGGGCAGCACTTCCGTGACGACGGCCGTGATATTGCCCGAGAAGGTGTTGTTGGCGCGGGTGGCCCCGTCACCCGTGAACGTGTTGGATGACTGGGCACTGGCGCGGGCGCGGGCAAAGGAGTTGTCGTTGAACAGAGGCAACGCGGACACCCCCGCACTGATCTCCGACTCACGATTGACATCCGTGGCGCTTTGCTGTGTGGCAGATAGCCGTTCGGTGATCTGGATCGTCAGGGTGTCACCCACCATACGCGCCCGGTAATCCTCGAAGCCTGGGCGAAAACTCGCGGCGGCAAACAAGCCACCCGTGACGGGCCCGGTACCCGCAGCGGCGGGCGGGGTGGGATACGCCAATGTTTCGGGCGCCTTGGCCAGATCCACATCGGGGATCTGTGACAGATTGGCGCAACCTGTGAGCACCACAGCAGCGATCACGGTCAGGCCTCGTTGCATAACTGGACGGTTCATGATGGCGATCCTCACAACTGGCTCAAGCGCTGCAACATCTGGTCTGACGTCTGAATGGCTTTGGAGTTGAGCTCGTATGCGCGCTGGGTCTGGATCATGGTCACCAGTTCCTGCACCACATTGACGTTGGAGCTTTCCAGGTAGCCTTGCAGCACCGGGCCCAGACCTTCAGAACCTGGCTGACCGACGTTAGGCTCACCCGAGGCAGCGGTTTCCGTGAAAAGGTTCTGCCCCCGAGGCTCGAGACCAGCGGGATTGATGAAGGAGGCGAGCTCGATGGTGCCGGCCTGCTGCGGTTGCGGGTTGTTGCCCACGATCACTGTCACGACCCCATCGGTACCGATGGTGACCGAGCGGGTTTCGGCCGGAATGGTGACCCCACCCAACACGGTGAACCCGCTGGAAGTGACCAGCTGACCCTCAGCCGTCAGCTTGAAGTTGCCGTCGCGGGTGTAAGCGGTGGAGCCATCCGGCATTTCGATCTGGAAAAACCCGTCGCCATTGATGGCCACATCCAGCCGGTTGTCGGTTTGTTGCAGATTGCCCTGGGTGTAGGTTCGTGCCGTGGCCACCGTCCGCACGCCCAGACCGATCTGCAAACCGGTGGGCAATTCCGCCTGCTCGGCCGCCTGGGCCCCCACCTGTCGCAGGTTCTGATAAATCAGGTCTTCGAAAATAGCCGTTCCGCGCTTGAAGCCTGTGGTCGACACGTTGGCCAGGTTGTGCGAGATGACATCCATCTGCGTCTGCTGGGCCTGCATGCCTGTCTTGGCAATGTGCAAGGAATTGATCATGGCTTCACTCCTTCATCTTGAACCGGTTCAACCGGTCAAACCCAGCAGCTGGCTGGCTGACTGGTCGTTTCTCTCTGCGTTCTGGATCATTCGCATCTGCAGCTCGTACTGACGGGCAGCGGCAATCATCCCCACCATGGCTTCCACCGCATTCACATTCGAGCCTTCCAGCATGCCGTCCATCAGGCGGGCGTCCGGGTCGGCCGGTAGCGGATCGCCATCCGCGCTTCGAAAGAGGCCATCATTGCCGCGGACCAACCGCTGGGCTTCGGCGTCCGGCGTCACCAGCTTGAGTCGACCGAGGACTTCCGGGGCTTCGTTGCCCACGCGGGCACTGACGCTGCCGTCACTGGCAATGATGAGTTGCGCATTGTTGGGCACATTGATCGGCGCCCCGCCTTCGTCCAGCATGGGCAAGCCCGAATGCCCGACCAGCTGCCCCTGCGCGGACACTTGCAAGGCCCCGGCGCGGGTATAAGCCTCCGTGCCATCAAGGGCCTGGATCGCGAAGTATGCGGAACCCACGGCGGCCACATCGAGATTGCGACCCGTGCTGGTCATGGTACCGGGGGCATCCAGATGACCGGCGGTGGCCTCCAGGGCGAAAGCACGGGTGGACGCTCCTTCCCCACGCAGCGGTACGGACCGAAACGTGGCCAGTTCTGCACGAAAGCCATTGGTGCTGACATTGGCCAGGTTGTTGGCCAGTACCTGCTGGCGATGCATCGAGGCATTCGCACCCGAGAGAGCCGTGAAAATGACGCGATCCATGGGGGTCTCCGTTCAGATCGTCGAGTCGTCCATCAACGCAGGTTGACCAGCGTCTGCTGGATCTGGTCCTGTGTCTTGATGGTCTGGGCGTTGGCCTGATAAGCCCGCTGAGCCACAATCATGTTGACCAGCTCCTGGGTCAGGTCCACATTGGATTCCTCCAGGGCACTCTGCCGAATCAGCCCCAGACCACCCGACTGCGGAGCGCCACGCACAGGCTGGCCAGACGCCACCGTTTCACGCCAGAAGCCGCCGTTGGTGGGTTCCAATCCTTGCAGATTTCTGAAGTTCGCCAGGTCGATGCGGAAAGAAGGCACCGAGACCCCGTTCGAGTAACGCGACAGAATGACCCCATTCTCGCCAATATCGATCGACGTTAGCTGTCCGTCGGCATAGCCGTCCTGGCGGATGTCAAAGACGCCAAATGCAGAAGCAAACTGATTCAACCCGTTGAAAGATTGATCATTGATGCGTAACGCCAAAGGCGCAGAAGGACCACTGGGGTTGGTTGAAGCAGGCAAAGTAAAGGTATCAAAACTCGACGAACCAGGGATGATGCGACCTGTGCCGTCAAACGTCAGCGTACCCATCTGACCCAGTTGACCATTGGCTTCGCCAACCACCTGCCAGGTGTTCTGGGTTTGACCGCCCACCAGGGTAGAACCCGTTTTCAAAAAGAATAGATTGAGCTGAATCCGGTTTCCAGTCGCATCAAACACACTCAAGGACGTTCGACCTGCATTTTCAAGCTGCTCCGGAGTCAACTCAGTCAAGGGTGGTGCGAACGCGGGAACCACTTCAGCACGGGCATCCAGGTTGGCCGCTATGTTGATCCCCTGCTCAGCCGCGTTGGGACTGGTCCCCGTGGCTCGGGCCGGGATACCGCCGCTGGTGGGGAACTGGATCGGCTGGCCCGGACTACCCGATACGTTGCCAGCAGCATCCAGTGGCGTGCCGCGCAGACTCAACCCGTTGTTCGTGACAATGAAGCCCTGGTTGTCGAGCTTGAACTCGCCATTGCGGGTGTAAAGCAGGTCCGAGTTGGCATTGGTGCGGTCACCCACGACAAAGAAACCGCTACCGTTGATGGCCAGATCAAGCTGGTTGCCGGTGACCTTCAGGTTGCCCTGAGTGAAGAGCTGAGACACCGCAGCCACCTGCACCCCGATACCGGCGTTCGCACCGCCGGTAGCGCCCAATGACGAGGCATAGACCTCGGCAAACTCAGTGCGGGACGCCTTCATGCCCGTGGTATTCGCGTTGGCGATATTGTGGCCAATCACATCCAGGTTGCGGGCGGATGCGTTGAGTCCGGAAAGGCCAGTCTGGAAACTCATGGGGTTCTCCTGTCAATAGAAATACGGGCCTCAGAGGAAGGCGAGGACTTGCTGGAACGAGAGGGTCATGCCGCTGTTGGTCCGCATGCGCAAGGTGCCATCGACCGGCGCCACCGACTCAACCGTTTGGCGCGCCAGCGGGATCACCGAAACGGACTGCCCACCAGCGGTTGCATTGACCTGCATGCTGCCGACGCGTGCGGGATCCGCCGCCCCCAATGGCCAGCTGAAGTTGTGCATCCCTGCGCTGCGCGGCCCCATATCCACGGTGCCCAGCAACTCCCCGCTGGTGCTCATGATGTCCACCCGCACGTTGTCGGCCGGTTGCGTGAGGCTGAAGCTGCCTTGCGCCTGACCGCCTGCAATGGCCAGGGCATTCCCCTGTGCGATGACCTGGCGACCCACCAGACTCGCGCCCTGGAGCGCCTGGCCCATGCTGAACTGATCGGCCAGACTCTGCAGCGTCTGGTTGACCTGCTGGATGCCAGTCACCGTATTGATCTGCGCCATCTGGGTGGTCATCTGGGCGTTATCCAGGGGGTTGAGCGGGTCCTGGTTATTCAATTGGGCAATGAAGAGACGCAGAAATCGATCCTGCGCGGCACGCGGGTCGGCCGCATCGGCCTGCGCCCCGCCACGGGCGTTGTAGGCATCGATTTCGCTGGGAGTCAAGGGGGTGATGAACATGGTGGGCCTTTATCCAAAGAGGTATCAGGACTGACCCATCTGCAGCGTCTTCAGCAGCAACGATTTGGCCGTGTTCATGACCTCGACGTTGTTCTGATAGGAGCGCGATGCCGAGATCATGTTGACCATTTCTTCAATGGGGTTCACGTTGGAATGCGTGACATACCCCTCGGCATCCGCACTGGGGTGCTGCGGATTGAACACACGGCGGTTGGGGGTGTCGCTTTCCTGGATATCGCGCACGCGCACGCCTGCAGATGCCGGGCTGTTGCCCATGGGCACCGTCTGAAAGAGCACCTGCCTGGCACGGTAGGCCTGGCCGTCGGGGCCGGCCACCGCATCCGCGTTGGCCAGGTTGCTGGCCACCGTATTCAACCGTTGAGCCTGGGCGCTGATGGCGCTGCCTGACACCCCGAAGATCGTGAACATCGACATGATGACTCTCCTTACTGGCCCTGAATGGCACTGAGCATGGTGCGGACGTGCCCGTTGATGAACCGCAGCGTCGACTCATACTGGATGGCGTTGTCCATGAAGTTGGCGCGCTGCTGATCCATATCGACACTGTTGCCGTCCAGACTGGGCTGCGTCTGGACGGTGTATGCCACACGGGTGCGGTCAGCCACCCCGGCGCTGCTGCTCACCGTGCGCAAGTGGCGGGCATCATGGCCCGCGAGCACCGGCATGCCGCCCGCCCGCAGCTCAGCAGGGTTGCGGGCGGCATCCTGAATGGCAGACCGGAAATCAAAGTCGCGCGCGGCAAAGCCAGGCGTGTCGGCATTGGCGATATTGCTGGCAATCACCTGCTGGCGATGCGCACGCAACTGCAGCACATGGGAGAAAAACTCCATACGCTGGGTCAGTCGTTCAATCATGGGCAACTCCTGGAGGCGTCGGGACCCGAAACGGAAACCCGGTCACGTGATTGTCAAAAACTTGAGCACTCCTTAAAGCCAGAAAAACCGGCGGCGGGCGGCGTAAATCATCCGTTCAGAGGTC
>JAUVYR010000118.1 GCA_030602985.1 Burkholderiales bacterium | reverse complement strand
CCGGCGTTGTCGGAGGTCTTGGAAGCGACTTCCTTGACCATCTGCGCGCCCATGTTCTGCAGCTTGTCCTTCAGCTCGATTTCCTTGGCCACGGACACACCGTCCTTGGTCACGGTGGGGGCGCCGAAAGAGCGCTCGAGCACCACGTTGCGGCCCTTGGGGCCCAGGGTCACTTTCACGGCGTTGGCCAGGATGTTCACACCCTCAACCATGCGGGCGCGGGCTTCGCCGCCAAACACTACGTCTTTTGCTGCCATTTGTCAGGTTCCTTCAATGAATGGGTTGCAACGGGGGCTAATCACTTCTCGACGACCGCGAACAGGTCGTCTTCTTTCATGACCAGCAGTTCATCGCCATCGACCTTCACGGTCTGGCCGCTGTACTTGCCGAACAGCACGCGGTCGCCTACTTTCACGGACAGGGCTTTGGTTTCGCCTTTGTCGTTCGTCTTGCCTGGGCCCACGGCCAGCACTTCACCCTGGTCGGGCTTTTCGGCGGCGTTGTCGGGGATCACGATGCCCGAAGCGGTTTTGGTTTCATTTTCCAGACGCTTGACGATCACGCGATCGGCGAGAGGACGAAGTTTCATGAGATCTCCTGTAACAATCACAGAATAAAAAAGTTGGACACTCGCGGAGTGGTGTTAGCACTCAACTCCAGCGAGTGCTAATGATAAGGGCGCTTTCGTGGCTTTTCAAGAGGGTCCGGGAAAACCCGCCCCAAAATGATTGATATAGCCATTTCACTCAGGATGAGGTACAAACACCCCATGGTTTCGCTCTTGCGCCTACTGGTGTGCGTGAGCGTCCTCTGGGGCGCCATTGCTGCGGCATGGGCAACGCCCGTGCTCAGGTACGGGGTGTATGACAATGCGCCCAAGATTTTCTGGGATCGCAACGGGCAAGCAGCCGGTATCTGGCCCGATTTGCTGGAGGCTTGGGCGGCTCAGCAAGGGTGGCTGCTGGAGCCGGTGCGCTGCGACTGGACGCGCTGCCTGGAGATGCTGGAGCGCGCTGAGCTGGATTTCATGCCCGATGTCGCCTGGGCCGCTGATCGGCAGCAGCGTTTTGACTTTCACCAGACCCCCGTTTTTTACAGCTGGTCGCAACTGTATGTGCAACCCGGGCAAGCGATCACCTCTCTTCTGGACTTGGACGGACGCGCCATTGCCGTTCTGCAGGGCTCTGTACAGGAGCAGTTCCTCCGGGATACTTTGCGCGCCTTCGGTGTGGAACCGCGCTGGGTGGTGGTCGATAGCCTGGTCCGAGGGTTTGAGATGTTGGAGCGCGGCGAAGTCGATGCCGCTGCCGCCAATCGCTTTTACGGCGATCAACAGGCCGTTCAGCGCCGCCTGGTCGGCAGCGCGGTCGTTTTTCAGCCCGCTCAACTGTTTGTGGCCACCCCGCGTGGTCGGCATGCAGACGTGCTGGCCTCCATCGACGCCCAGATGGCTCGCTGGAAGGCCGACCCGGATTCGGTCTATTTCAACACCTTGCGGCGGTGGGCCGGGTCCACCGACGTCCGCTACGAGATGCCTGTGTCGGTCTTCTGGGTGCTGGGGGGTGCACTCGGGCTGACCTTGTTGGCTTTCGGGGTCAGTCTCTGGTTCCGGCGTCAGGTGCGCCGGGTCACGGCCGACCTGCGTGCCAGCCGTGATCAGCTCAACACCATCCTCGACGGGGTAGGAGCCAGCGTTTTCATCAAGGACCGGCAAGGCGGTTACCAATACGCCAATCGGGCAGCGCTGGGCGTCCTCAACACGGATGCCGATCACCTGATCGGGCGCACTGACCAGGACTTTTTTGACACGGAAACGGCCGCCCGACTCCGCGCGATTGACGAGCACGTCTTTCAGACCGGCGAACAATGGATCGAGGAAGAAAACAATCGGCTTTCCGATGAGCGCGGCGAACGCACCGAACTCACTGTCAAGATGCCGCTGCGCAACGAGCAGGGCCACATCTACGCCGTGTGCGGTATCGCCACAGACCTCTCTGCCTTCCGGGAGGCCGAGCAGGCCATCCATGCCCTGACCAATTACGACCCCCTGACCCGCCTGCCCAATCGCCGCTTGCTGATGGACCGCCTGCAACACAGCCTGGCCAGTTACCAGCGTAGCCATCATGAGGGTGCGGTGCTGTTGCTTGACATGGATGGTTTCAGCCTACTGAACAACACCATGGGCTACGACAAAGGCGATCAACTGCTGCGGCTGGTGGCCGAGCGGCTGGCTGCACACTGCCGCAGTCAGGACACCCTGGCCCGGCTGTCCAGCGACGAGTTTGTCCTGCTGCTCAACGACCTCAGCGAACAACCCAGCGTCGCCGCCGAGCAGGTGCAGCATGTGCTCGACAAGATCGGACAGGTCTTTGACACCCCCTTTGAAATCGATGGTCAGCCCCACATCGCCTCCGCCTGTGTGGGTGTGGCCCTGTTTTCCGACGCGGACAGCCCGACCGACGACCTCCTCAAACTCGCCGATCTGGCCGTCCACCAGGCCAAGCAGCAGGGTCGCGGTGCCCGCGTCTTCTTCAATCCCGAGATGCAGGCCCATGCCCGACAGATCGCTCAGGTGGAGGCGGACCTTCGCGTGGCCTTGGCCGAACAGCAGTTTCTCCTCGAATACCAGCCGCAGGTCGATCAGTCGGGTCAGGTCATCGGGGTGGAGGCCCTGGTGCGGTGGCGACATCCGCAGCGGGGGGTGCATTTCGCCCTGGACGATTTCGGCACCGGTTATTCCTCGCTCAACTACCTGCGTCAGTTCCCGCTCAACCGGCTCAAGATCGACAAATCCTTTGTCGATGACGTCGCCACGCAGCCCAGCGATGCCGCCATTGTCAAGACCATTGTCACACTGGCCCAGTCACTGGAACTGTCTGTGATTGCCGAAGGGGTGGAAACCCATGACCAATGGCAGGCCCTGCAAACGCTGGGGGTGCGCCATGCGCAAGGCTACCTGTTCAGCCGGCCGGTACCCGTGACCCAGTTGACGCGTGCGTATGCACCGGTGGAGGCTTGGGCATGACCACCGGGCTTCTGCTCAGCGGAGGCGGTGCGCGAGCGGCCTATCAGCTGGGCGTCTTGCAGGCGATCGACGAATTGCGGGTGGCGCATGGCGCCCCCGCCGGCAACCCGTTCCAGGTCATCTGCGGCACCTCAGCCGGCGCCCTCAATGCCACCGCACTGGCCTGTGGCGCGCACGCGTACTCACAGACCTTGCAACAGCTCGTTTCGGTCTGGTCGCAGTTCCATGTGGGGCAGGTCTACCGAGCGGAATTCAGCGACATGGTGTTGTCTGGTGCCCGCTGGTTGTCGCTGCTCAGTCTGGGGTGGTTGTTTGCCAACCGGCGCTTGCGGCCTCGCTCCTTGCTCAATCCATCACCCTTGCGCCAACTGCTGACCGAGCAGATTGAATGGCAGCGCCTTCACCTCAACCTGGACGAAGGGCACCTGCGTGCGCTGGCCGTCACCGCTTCCAACTATGCCAGTGGCGAGCACGTGACGTTCTATCAAAGCCCCTACCCATTGCAGCCCTGGGTCCGCAACCAGCGGCTGGCCCAGCTGTGTGAAATCCGGGTTGAGCATCTCCTGGCCAGTGCCGCCATCCCATTCATTTTCCCGGCGGTGAAGCTGCGTGGGCCCCACGGTCGGGCCTACTTTGGCGACGGCGCCATGCGCCAGACCGCCCCCATATCGCCCGCCATCCACCTGGGCGCCGACCGCGTACTCGTGATCGGGGTGGGCCGCATGGCCGAACCCGCAGCCCCCCAAGCCGACCACCACGAATACCCTTCGCTGGCGCAGATCGCGGGCCACGCGCTGTCCAGCATCTTTCTGGACAACCTGTCTGTGGACGTTGAACGCCTGCGCCGCATCAACCACACCCTCAGCCTCATTCCCCCCGAAGCGCGAGCCGCTACCCAGTTGCGCCCGGTTGAGCTGTTGCTGATCGCGCCGTCCCAGCGGCTGGACGACATGGCCATTCAGCATGCCGATGCCCTGCCGGCCACGGTGCGGCGCCTGTTCAACATACTGGGTCCTCGGGCGCCACGAGGCCCCCGGCAGGACGGCGCGCTGCTGAGCTATCTGCTGTTTGAAGCGCCTTTCACCCAGGCCCTGATCGCACTCGGCCGTCAGGATGCCATGGCGCAGAAGGCGGACATCGTGCGGTTTTTTGGTTGGCCGACATGCTGAGCAGCCTCAAGACCCGCATCGCTCTGGTGCTCAGCCTGGCGCTGCTGCTGGTGGGCAGCGCCGCCCTGTGGGTGCTGGACCGCCAGGCCCAGCGAGCGACGGAGCAATTGGAAGTCGCCCTGTCCAGTAGCGAAATGCAGCGCCTGTTGCTGCTGTTCGAATCCCAGACCCAAATGACCCGTGGGGTGCTGCGGGCCTGGGCCAACTGGACAGAGCTCCACGAATTTGCTCAAGCGCCAAGGGGTACGTTCGCTGCCGATGAACTGTCCATCGAAGCTGTAGAGGTCACGGGCCTGAATTGGCTGGTCTTGCTGGATGCCGACCGCCGCGTGCTGGTGACCGCTGAACGCCCTTTGAGCGGTGACCCGGCGCCGATTGCCCGTGAACTCGCCCAGCGGCCTCAGTTGTTATTAGCGCTCGTGCAAAGCGGTGCGAGCCCAGAAGGGTGTGGTGCTGTCCGTGCCGAAGGGCGGATTGGACTCACCTGTTACGCGCCTGTGTTGCCCAGCGACGGGGTGGGCACACCCGCGGGTGTGCTGGTCATGGGCCGTTGGCTCGACGCCGACTTCATGCAGCAAGTCTCAGCCCAGCTGGGGCTGCCCTTCAGTGTGGAGGTCCTCCGCCCCGAAGACAGTCAGCAGGTGGCCCGCTACGAACCGGGTCGCATGTTCACCCGCGAGGCCCCGACCATCG
>JAUVYR010000174.1 GCA_030602985.1 Burkholderiales bacterium | reverse complement strand
CATCCAGCTGTGGCACACGCGGCTGCTGCGGTTCACCAAGCTCACCGTGGCCGACGAGATCGAAAATGCCATGGGCTACTACCAGAGCACCTTCCTGCCTGAACTCCCCAAGCTGTACCGCAGCGACGAAGAAGCCCTGGCGGGTGAGCCGGTGGCCCCGTTCGTTCGCATGGGCCAGTGGATCGGCGGTGATCGCGACGGCAACCCGAATGTGACGGCCGCCACGCTCAAGCTGGCCCTGCAGCGCCAGTCCGACGTGGCGCTGCGTCATTACCTGACCGAAGTCCACCGCCTGGGCGCGGAACTGTCGCTATCGGCCATGTTGCTGCCCGTGCCGGAGGCCATGCAGGCGCTGGCCGACCGCTCGCCCGACAGCAACGAACACCGCCAGGACGAGCCTTATCGCCGGGCGCTGACGGGCATCTACGCGCGCCTGGCGGCCACCCTGCGGCAGCTCAGCGGCGGTGAGGCCGCCCGGCATGCCGTGGCCCCTCAAGACCCCTACGCCAGCGCCGAGACGTTTCTGGATGACTTGCGAACGCTGGAGCAGGGTCTGCACGCTCAGGGTTGCGCCGCCCTTGCCCAACCACGCCTCAAGCCCCTCATCCGCGCGGTGGAAGTGTTCGGTTTTCATCTGGCCACGGTGGACCTGCGCCAGAGCTCCGACCAGCACGAACGGGCCATTGCCGATCTGCTGGCCGTGGCGCGGCTGGAGCCGGACTACAGCGCTCTGGACGAAACCGCCAAGCAGCAGTTGCTGCTGCAGTTGCTGAACGACGCTCGCCCGCTTCGCATTCCACACGCCAGCTACCAGCCCCATACGCTGAGCGAACTGGCCATTTTTGAAACGGCCCGCGAAAGCCGCCAGCGCTACGGTGGTGACGCCATCCGCCACGCCATCATCAGCCACACCGAAACCGTGAGCGACCTGCTGGAGGTGTTGCTGCTGCAGAAGGAAACCGGCCTGATGCACGGCACCCTGAATCACGACGCCCGTGCGGAATTGATCGTGGTGCCGCTGTTCGAAACCATCGAGGACCTGCGAAATGCCCCCGGCATCATGGAGGCGTTTTACCGGCTGCCCGGCATTGCCGCCATGGTTCAGCGAGGCGGCGCCTCGGCGTACCACGAACAGGACGTGATGCTGGGCTATTCCGACAGCAACAAGGACGGCGGCATTTTCACCAGCAATTGGGAACTGTACCGGGCGGAAACCGCACTGGCCGAACTGTTTGACCGGCTGTCCACAGAAATGGGGCAACCCTTGCGATTGCGCATGTTCCATGGCCGTGGGGGGACGGTCGGCCGTGGTGGCGGCCCCAGTTACGAAGCCATCCTGGCTCAGCCCGCCGGTACGGTGCGCGGGCAGATTCGCCTGACCGAGCAGGGTGAAGTCATCGGCTCCAAGTACGCCAACCCCGATATCGGCCGCCGCAACCTCGAAACCCTCGTGGCCGCCACCCTGGAAGCCACCCTCCTGCCACCCGGCAAGCCAGTTCCCAAGCGCTTCCTGCAGGCAGCAGAGCAGCTCTCGCAAGCGAGCATGGCCGCCTACCGGGCACTGGTGTACCAGACGCCGGGCTTCACCGACTACTTTTTCAACGCCACACCCATCCGCGAAATCGCGGAACTCAACATCGGTTCCCGACCGGCGTCTCGCAAACCTTCCCAGCGCATTGAAGACCTGCGCGCCATTCCCTGGGGCTTCAGTTGGGGGCAATGTCGCCTCACCCTGCCCGGCTGGTTCGGCTTCGGAAGCGCCGTGGCCCAATTGCAGCAGACCATGGGTGACGATGCCGCCATCCAGCTGCTGCAGCAGATGCTGCGCCAATGGCCATTCTTCCGCACGCTGCTGTCAAACATGGACATGGTGCTGGCCAAGAGCGACCTGTCATTGGCGCGTCGCTATGCCGATCTGGTGCCCGATGCGAAGCTGCGCAAACGCATTTTCGCTGCCATTGAAACCGAATGGCACCGCACCCACCAGGCGCTGGAAACCATCACCGGCCAGACCAGCCGGCTGGCGGACAACCCAGCCCTCGCCCGCTCCATCGAACACCGTTTCCCCTACATCGATCCATTGCATCACCTGCAGGTCGAGTTGATCCGGCGTTACCGCGCCGGCAGTCAGGCTGAAAAGGTCAAACGAGGCATCCACC
>JAUVYR010000130.1 GCA_030602985.1 Burkholderiales bacterium | reverse complement strand
CGGTGACCTGTTCGGCGACAGCGATGCGGGTGGGGAGAAAGATCCCCTGTATGACCAGGCGGTCGCCATCGTGCTGCAGGACCGCAAGGCCAGCATCAGTTACGTGCAGCGCAAGCTCAAGATCGGCTACAACCGCGCCGCCCGTCTGCTGGAAGACATGGAAAACGCTGGGCTCGTGAGTGCGCTCACATCCAGTGGTCAGCGCGACATCCTGGTGGCCAGCCGCAACGCCGATTGACCCCAAGGGAACCCTTGGTTTCATGTTCACACCAACCGCCACCATGCTGACAAGATTCTTTGCGTTTCTGCTCCCCTTGATGATGGCCTTCTGGGCGTCTGCCGTTCAGGCCGATGGTCTGAGCGCGCTGGAAACCTTCCTGCGCCAGACCCAGCAGGGTCAGACGCCTTTCACCCAGACCGTCACCGCCCCGCGCAAGGATGGGGAACCCGCTCCGCGGGCTCGGGTGAGCCGGGGCAGCTTCGAATTCCAGCGGCCCGACCGCTTCCGGTTTGTGTACACCCACCCCTTTGAGCAGACCATCGTGGCTGACGGGCAGTCGCTGTGGTTCTATGATGTGGACCTCAACCAGGTGACGGTGAGTGCCCAGCAGGCCGTGCTGGCGCAGACGCCGGCGGCACTGATTGCCGCTTCGCCTGACCTCCGTGCTCTGCGCGAGGCTTTTGATCTGCGCAATGGCCCGGATGCCGATGGCTTGGTTTGGGTGGTGGCCACGCCTCGCCAGCGTGAGGGGACGTTGCAGTCGATTCAGCTCGGGTTTCATCAGGGCCAGCTGGTGGTGCTGGACATCCTGGACAGCTTTGGGCAGCGTTCAGTCATGCAGTTTGAGGCGATGGACACGCAGGTCCGTTTTGCCCCAGGTCATTTTCGCTTTGATCCCCCGGCGGGTGCCGATGTGATCCGTCAATAAGTCCGCGCAGCCCGATCGAATACCCGTTATGTCTCTCACACCCATGCCTCTGGCCGAACAG
Source organism: Burkholderiales bacterium (assembly GCA_030602985.1). GTDB lineage: Bacteria > Pseudomonadota > Gammaproteobacteria > Burkholderiales > Burkholderiaceae_C > UBA997. The sequence continues at coordinate 3,168 of JAUVYR010000130.1, read as the reverse complement.
TTGCGTCCGCGTAGTCTGGCCGAGGTGATGGGGCAACGCCATTTGCTGAGCGAGGGCATGCCCTTGCGCACCGCCTTTGAATCGGGCCGGCCGCACAGCTGCATCTTCTGGGGCCCGCCAGGGGTGGGCAAGACCACCATCGCCCGCCTGATGGCGCAGGCCTTCGATGCCCAGTTCATCGCCATCAGCGCGGTGCTGGGGGGCGTGAAGGACATTCGCGAAGCCGTCGAGAAGGCCGAACTCGCCCGCAGCGGCCTGCACCCGCAGGCGACCATCGTGTTCGTGGACGAGGTGCACCGCTTCAACAAGAGCCAGCAGGACGCCTTCCTGCCCCACGTGGAAAGCGGGCTGTTCACCTTCGTGGGCGCCACCACCGAAAACCCGAGCTTCGAGGTGAATTCGGCCTTGCTGTCGCGGGCGGCGGTGTACGTGCTGCAGCCCTTGAGCGAGGAGGACCTGGGCGAGCTGATGGACCGGGCCCAGGCCCAGGGCGGCGTGCCGCCCATGGAGCTTGCCGCCCGCCAGCGCCTGCTGGCCTATGCGGATGGTGACGCCCGGCGGCTGCTGAACACGCTGGAAACCCTGGCCGTGACCGCCCAGGCCCAGGGTTTGAATGAGATCGCCGACGACTGGCTGCTGAAGGTGCTGGGCGAACGCATGCGCCGCTACGACAAAGGCGGCGAGCAGTTCTACGACACCATCAGTGCCTTTCACAAGAGTGTTCGCGGCTCCGACCCGGATGCCGCACTGTACTGGTTCGTGCGCATGCTCGACGGCGGGGCCGATCCACGATATCTGGCCCGCCGACTGATCCGCATGGCCTCGGAGGACATCGGCCTGGCCGACCCGCGCGCCTTGCGTTTGGCGCTGGACGCCACCGAGGTATATGAGCGCCTGGGCAGTCCCGAAGGCGAACTGGCGCTGGCCGAAGCGGTGGTGTACCTGGCCGTGGCGCCCAAAAGCAACGCGGTGTACCAGGCCTATAACGAGATGCGCGCTTTCGTGAAGAAGGACGGCACCCGCCCTGTGCCCATGCATCTGCGCAATGCCCCCACGAAGCTGATGAAGGAGCTGGACTATGGCAAGGGCTACCGCTACGCCCACGACGAGCCGGATGCCTTCGCGGCCGGGGAACGCTACTTTCCCGACGGGCTTACCCCGCCGCCGTTCTACCGACCGGTGCCGCGCGGGCTGGAAATACGCATCGGCGAACAGCTGCAGGCCCTGCGCGAGCGGAACACCGAATTAAAATGAAGGGTTTTGTGCGCCGCAGCGCACGTTGACCCTTCTGTTGGATGTCCCTTATGACCACCCCTGCCGACCACGCCCCGCACGCCGACGAGAACCACATCATCGCCGAGCGCCGCGAAAAGCTGCGCGCCTTGCGCGAGGCGCAGGCGGCAGGCCATGGCCCCGCCTTCCCGAACGATGTGAAGCCTCAGCACAAGGCGGCCGACCTGTTTGCTGAATACGACGGCATGAGCAAGGAGATGCTGGAGCCCCTGAAGGCCCGCGCCAGTGTAGCCGGCCGCATGATGCTCAAGCGCGTGATGGGCAAGGCCAGCTTTGCCACCTTGCAGGATTCGTCGTTCGGCCCCAGTGGCGGGCGCATCCAGATCTACCTGAACCTGGAGAGCGTGGGTGCCGAAGTGCTGGAAGCTTTCAAGCACTGGGACCTGGGCGACATCGTGGCGGCCGAAGGCGTGCTGTTCAAGACCAAGATGGGCGAACTGACCATCCACGCTGACCGTGTTCGGCTGGTGACCAAGAGCCTGCGCCCCATGCCCGACAAGTTCCACGGGGTGGCCGATCAGGAAATCAAGTACCGCCAGCGCTACGTGGACCTGATGACCGACGAGCAGGCCCGCAAGCGCTTCATGGCGCGCAGCCTGGCGGTGACCAGCATGCGTGAATTCATGGTGCAACACGAGTTTCTGGAAGTGGAAACGCCCATGCTGCACCCGATTCCGGGCGGGGCCAACGCACGTCCCTTTGTGACTCATCACAACGCGCTGGAACAGGACATGTTCCTTCGGATCGCCCCTGAGCTTTACCTCAAGCGCCTGCTGGTGGGCGGATTCGACCGGGTGTTCGAGATCAACCGCAACTTCCGCAACGAAGGCATCAGCGTCCGCCACAACCCCGAGTTCACCATGATGGAGTTCTATGCGGGTTACTGGAATTACATGGACCTGATGGTGTTCACCGAGCAGCTGATTCGCCATGTGGCACAGCGTGTCTGTGGCGGAGCCAAGCTCACCTACCAGGGCCGTGATGTGGACCTGGACGCTCCGTTCGAGCGCCTGACCATCCGCGAAGCCATCTTGAAGCACACCGACGCCGGTGCCAACGTGGACCATCGCGACTGGCTGGTGCAGCAGTTGCGCAAGCTGGGCATGGACCCGGTGAAGGATCGTCTGGACAGCCGCAGCCTGGCTGGCCTGCAGGTGATGTACTTTGAAGAGACGGTGGAGGACAAGCTCTGGAACCCGACCTTCATCTGCAATCACCCGACCGAGATTTCACCGCTGGCCCGTGCCAACGACACCGATCCCACCATCACCGAGCGCTTCGAGCTCTACATCACTGGGCGCGAAGTGGGCAATGGCTTCAGCGAGCTGAATGACGCTGAAGACCAGGCCGCGCGCTTTCATGCCCAGGTCGCCAGCAAAGACGACGGCGACGACGAAGCCATGTTTTTCGATGCCGACTACGTGCGTGCGCTGGAATACGGCATGCCCCCGGCGGGTGGCTGCGGCATCGGCATTGACCGCCTGATCATGCTGCTGACCGACAGCCCCAGCATCCGCGATGTGATCCTGTTCCCGGCCTTGCGACGGGAGGCGTGAAACCCGCAACGCTTCAGGCGTAAGCCTCCAGCGCCTTGCGCATCTTCTTCATGGCCGCTACCTCGATCTGGCGGATGCGCTCGGCGCTGACGCCGTATTCGGCGGCCAGTTCGTGCAGCGTCATGCCGCCTGAGCCGTCGTCGTTGACCTTGAGCCAGCGTTCGGCCACGATGCGTCTGGAGCGCTCGTCAAGCTGTTCCATGGCATGGGCAATCCCCTCGGACGCCATGACGTCGCGTTCGGTGGCTTCCAGCACGGCAGTGGGCTCGTGCCGGGCGTCCGCCAGGTAGGCGATCGGGCCATAGGCTTCCTCGCCGTC
>JAUVYR010000115.1 GCA_030602985.1 Burkholderiales bacterium | reverse complement strand
CTGAGCGGGGTCGAAACGTTTCACAGCCTTCATCAGGCCCACGTTGCCTTCCTGGATGAGGTCGGCATGCGGCAAACCATAGCCCAGGTATTGGCGTGACACCGAAACCACCAGGCGCAGGTGCGACATCACCAGCTTGCCGGCGGCGTCGAGGTCATTGTCTTTTTGCAGGCGCTCGGCAAAGTCCCGCTCTTCCTCGGCGGTGAGCATGGGCAGACGGTTGACGGCCGAGATGTAGGCATCCAGATTGCCCAGCGGCGGCAGGACCAGAGACGAGCCGCTCCAGCCCTGCTTGGCGGCAGGGGCCAGGGTGTAGGGGGTGGTGGCAACAGCGTTCATGGCGTCCTCTCTCCATTGGCGACCACGGTGGTCACCTCTTTATATTAGCACTCTACGCGGTTGAGTGCTAATCCACTCAAGGGTTCCCGTTGTGCGGTGCCGGACAGTCTTGCGGAATGTGATGGTTCATGCGGCTTCTCCTTTCAGGCGGGCGCGCAGTTCCGTCTTGAGCACCTTGCCGTAGTGGTTCTTGGGCAGTTCGGTCACGAACACATACCGCTTCGGTCGTTTGAAGCGGGCGATGCGTTCGAGGCAATGCGCATCCAGGTCGACGGCGGACAGTGCGGCACTGGCCTTCGCCACCACGAATGCCACCACCACTTCTCCCCATTCGGGATCCGGGGCACCCACCACTGCCACTTCCGATACGCCGGCAGCCGTCAGCAGCACCTCCTCCACCTCGCGGGGGTAGATGTTGGAGCCGCCGCTGATCAGCAGGTCCTTGCTGCGGTCCTTCAGGGTCAGGAAACCGTCGTCATCCAGACAGCCCACGTCGCCGGTCCAGAGCCATCCGTCCCGCAGGGCCTGGGCGGTGGCATCCGGGTTGCGCCAGTAACCTGCCATGACCGTATCCCCGCGTACCAGCACCTCGCCGATTTCCCCGGCGGGCAAAGCTTCGCCCCGTTCATTCGCCACGCGGATCTCCACCGGGGTCTGCGTCACGCCCACGGACGCCAGCCGTTGCAGGTGGCGAGGATGGGACTCGTCCATCAGGTGCGCCCGCGACAGCGCGGTTCCCACCATGGGGGTTTCACCCTGGCCGTAGATCTGCACGAAGCGGGGGCCCATGACGCGCAGCGCCCGCCGGATGTCCTCCAGGTACATGGGCGCTCCGCCATAGACCACGGTCTTGAACGCGGTGGCACAGTCGTCCGGGGAGAAACCCTGGGCCTCCGCATGATCGACCAGACGCTTGACGATGGTGGGGGCGGCGAAGGTGGACAGTGGCCCGAGCGTCTGGCCGAGTGCAAAGAGCTCGGCCGGATCGACGCCGCCCGAGGCGGGCACCACATGGCGTGCACCGGCCATCAGGTGGGGGATGGCGTACAGGCCGCAACCGTGCGACATGGGCGCGGCGTACACGATCGCATCGCTTGAACTGACCGGGTCCACATCCACAAAGTAGGTCAGCCCCATGGTCATGAGGTTGCGATGGGTCAGCATCACGCCTTTGGGTCGTCCGGTGGTGCCGCTGGTGTAGAACAGCCATGCGATGTCGTCCGGTCGGCAGGGCCAGGGTTCATGGTTGGACAGACCCGGCAGCGCCGTGAACAGCTCGTCGGCCTCGGGCGATTCGACGTCCACCTGCCGTTCCAGCCCCGTGAGCGGATGTGGGGCAATGTCCACGGTGACGAACGCCCATCGAGCCTGAGCGTTGTCGATGATCCACTCGACCTCTGCCGGGTGCAGCTTGGCGTTGACGGGCACCACCACCAGGCCGGCCCACCAGGCGGCCCAGAGCACTTCCAGATAGCGCGGATGGTTGCGCATGAAAAGCAGCACCCGGTCGCCGGGTTGCAGGCCGGCGGCCTGTAAGCGTTGGGCCAGGCCGGCGCTTCGCCGGGCCCACTGGGCATGCGTGGCCCAGGGCTGGGTCCCTTCGAAGATCGCGATCCGATCGCCCGCCACGCGGGCCTGTCGCCACAGCAACTGAGCAAGGTTCATGTCTCCTCCAGATATCAAGCGCCACGATAGCCCAAGCTTGGGCGTCTGGCGATACGGTATGAAAGCCGTATTCTGTGCGGATGATGAATCCCGGCCCTATGCTGCCGGGCTATGGCGCCGCGCTGAGCGTTTTCGCGCTGCGCCGGCGAGCCATCTCGCGGCCCATGCCGAGCTGGTCGTAGGCCTGCAGGCGTTGTTTGGCGTGCGGGTAGGCGATGGACTCTTCAAGCAACAGATGGTCGGTGTACAAGGCTTCGAACACATCAAGCGCATGTCTGAGCTCGGCGGGGTCAAACCACTGATTGCCCTCGCTGGCGGCGGCGACGGATGGCTCGATGTGCAGCCAGTTTTCTTCCAGCCAGCCATGGTCCTGGATCAGGCGGCGGGTAGCGGCTTCAAGTTCGGGGTTCTGGCTGGCCAACAGTGGCGGAAAAACGTGCTTCTCTTCGTCGAGGTGGTGTTGGCGGGCATCGTGGTTGAAAAAGGCCAGCACCTGGCGTGCGAGCCCCCGGGCTTCGGCATCCAGACCCTCGCTTTCAATCTTGTCAACCAGGGCACGCAGATGACCCAGTTGAATCTGAACCTGGCGGTGGGTCTCGTCGAGAAATTCAAACAGGTCTATCGGGCGGGTTTTTGCGTCCATGGCGTTTCCTTTTCATAATGGGTCTCCAGCGCATTATTCCCACGCTGACATAGGGGTTTTTGATCTGGCTCAAAAGATGTGCGGACAAGCCCCGGGCCCCATCACCCGGCGGCACGACAAACCCAAAGGAGTTTCTGACGATGAAAAAACCCATCTTCAACCCCTTGCGCTTCCTGAGACGCGTTGTCGCCACCGGCTTGGGCCTGAGCCTGGCCACGCTGGCCGCCGCGACCCCAGTACAGCCTCAGGTCGTGGCCCGAGGGCTGGAAAACCCCTGGGCAGTGGCTTTCGTGGACAACGGCCACATGCTGGTCACCGAGCGTCCGGGCCGCATGCGTGTGATCAGCCCGGAGGGAACTGTCAGCGGACCCTTGTCCGGAGTGCCACGTGTGGATGCGGTCGGCCAGGGTGGGTTGCTGGACGTGATCACCGACCGCGACTTTGCGAACAACCGCACGATTTATTTCTGCTTTGCCGAACCGGCAGCCCAGGGGGCGGGCAATTCCACGGCGTTGGCCTCTGCCCGCTTGTCTGAAGACCGTCAGCGCCTAGAGCAGGTGCGTATCCTTTTCAGTCAGCAACCCAAGGTCAGCAGTCGTCACCATTTTGGCTGCCGGATCGTCGAATCGCCACAGGGCCATCTGTTCCTGACGCTGGGGGATCGATTCGGCCGCATGCAGGATGCCCAGACACTGGATAACCACCACGGCAAGGTGATCCGCATTCACAAGGACGGTACCGTGCCTGCCGACAACCCGCTGGTGGACCGCGCGGGTGCCTTGCCCGAAATCTGGAGCTGGGGGCACCGCAACCCGCAAGGCGCCACCTGGGGGCCGGACAACCGACTCTGGATCCACGAACACGGCCCCCAGGGCGGTGACGAGATCAACCGGCCAGAGCCTGGAAAAAACTATGGCTGGCCCGTCATCACCTACGGTCAAAACTACGGCGGTGGCCCCATCGGGGCGGGTATCACCGAACGCGAGGGCATGGAGCAACCATGGTTCCACTGGCCCCAGACCATGGCGCCGTCTGGCATGGTTTTCCTGACCAGCGATCGCTATGGCCCTGCGTGGCAGGGGCATCTCATGGTTGGGTCGCTGCGCAATCGATATCTGTTGCGCATGGAGATCCGCGATGACCAGGTGGTGAGCCAGGAGCGTTTGCTGGTGTCGGTGGGTGAGCGCATCCGCGATATACGCCAGGGGCCGGATGGCCTGCTGTATGTGCTGACCGATGACCGCGACGGCCAGTTGATCCGCCTGATGCCAGGAACCCGCTGATGACCCAGATGCCCGACGATCTGGCCCGATTGCCTGCGTTGTTTCAAGCGCAGCGTCGGGCTTATGAAAAGACCCCGATGCCGACCCTGCACGAACGGCTGGGCGGCCTCCAGCGGCTGCGAGCGGCGTTGCTGAAGCACCAGGAGCCCCTGGCCGATGCGGTGAGCCGAGACTTTTCCGCCCGTTCGCGCGACGAAACCCTGATGGCAGAGATCCTGACCACGGTTCAGGGCATAGATCACACAAGGCGCCATCTCAAACGATGGATGCGGCCTTCGCATCGGCCTGTCGGCCTGCTGTTTGCGCCCGCCACCAACCGGGTTGAATACCAGCCGGTCGGTGTGGTCGGGATCATGGTCCCGTGGAATTACCCCATCCAGCTGGCGCTGTTACCACTGGTGGGTGCCTGGTCGGCCGGCAACCGGGCGATGATCAAGCTGTCCGAATTCACGCCCGCCACCAATGCGGTGTTGCGTGCCTTGCTGGCCGAAGCCTTTGCCGAGGACGAAGTGGCCGTGATCGAAGGGGGGGTGGAGGTCTCGTCTTTGTTCGCTGACCAGCCCTGGGATCACCTGCTGTTCACTGGCTCCACCGCCGTGGGCCGGATCGTCATGGCGTCTGCAGCCAAGCACCTGACGCCCGTGACCCTGGAGCTGGGCGGCAAGACCCCGGTGCTGGTGTGCGCCGACGCCGACCTGGCCCAGGCCGCCGAACGCATCGCCTTCGGCAAGTGGCTCAACGCCGGGCAGACCTGCATCGCCCCGGACTACGTGCTGGTGCACGAACCCCACCTGAACCACTTCGTCGCCGCCCTGCAAGCCACGCTGAAGCGCTTCCACCCCAAGGGCGCGGCAAGCCACGACTACACCGCGGTGCTCGGCGAGGCGCAGCGCGCCCGGCTCACGGCCATGCTGGACGAGGCCCGGGACCACGGCTGCCGGGTGATTGCCCTGGGCGAACCGGACCCGCAGGACGCCACCAAGCTGCCCCCTACGCTGGTCATCGACCCCCACCATGACCTGGCGATCATGCGTGACGAGATCTTCGGCCCCTGGCTGCCGGTCATCGGGGTGCGCGACCTGGACGCCGCGCT
>JAUVYR010000092.1 GCA_030602985.1 Burkholderiales bacterium | reverse complement strand
TTTGCACTGATACGGAGCAGGAGCTTTGAAATGATAAAAAAAGAGAGTGGCGATGCATTACGCCACCGAGCCGAGCAGTTGCTGAATAGCCTGGGGCAGCTGACTCCTTCTGATGGCGAATACACCCCCGTCTCGGCGATGACCGAGGAACTGCGCATTTACCAGACGGAGCTGGATCTGCAGAATCAGGAGTTGCAGGCCACCAACCAGCAGCTAGAGCACCTGCAACGGCATTACGCTGCCCTGTTCAAGCAGCTACCCATCCCAGTAATGGTGGTTGAGCCCGATGGCTCGATCCTCGAATACAACGAGGCGGCTGGACAAGCATTTGAGACGTTGAGCACTCAGGTGCAGCGCCCGTCTCTCTTCCGATTACTGGCTGACCGTTCCGACACCTCGTTGTCCGATCTGCTCAAGCGGGCGGTCATGACTGGTCAGGACGGTCAGGTGGAGGTGCAGCTGCGAGTCAAGGCCGATGAAGCCCAGCCGTTCATGGCCTTTGCGCACGACATGCCCCAGCCAGGCACGGAAGGCCGTCAGTTGCTGCTGTTGCTGGTGGACCGCGCAGCGGAGCAGCGGGAAAGGGAGTGGATGCAGCGATTTCAGAAAATCGCTGAACATGTCCCGGGGGTGCTTTACCAGTTTCAAATCTCCGCCAGCGGCGAGGCGTCCTTCCCTTTCAGCACAGAAGGTATCCAGCAAATTTACGGGGTCAGCCCCGAAGAAGCCCGACAGGATGCGGGTGCTGTGATTGCCCGCCTGCACCCGGAGGACCAACCCCGCGTGCTCGAGACGATTGAGGCCTCGAGAGTTGATCTGTCCATCTGGCGATGCCGCTACCGGGTCACCCTGCCCGATGGCAGGTTGCAATGGCTGGAAGGCGAATCCCAACCCGAGCGCCTGGCTGACGGAGGGACCCTCTGGCATGGCTACATTCGCGATGTCACTCGCTCCGTCCTGCTGGAAGAGCAATTGAAGGAGGAACGCAATCGCCTGGCCAACGTGATCTGGGGCACGGGCGTGGGGACCTGGGAATGGAACGTACAGACCGGCGAGGTCCGCTTCAATGAACAGTGGGCGGCCATTCTGGGCTACACGCTGAGCGATCTGGCGCCCGTGACGATCGGTACCAGGATGAGCCTGTGCCACCCGGACGACCTACAGCGCAGCGAAGAACAACTGCAAAGACACTTCAATGGAGAGAGCGACTACTACGAATGCGAGGCGCGCATGCAGCACCGCAATGGCCGCTGGCTCTGGATTCTGGATCGAGGCCGCCTGATCAGCCGAAGCCCGGACGGTTTGCCAGAATGGATGGCGGGTACCCATCTCGACATCACAGCCCGCAAGCAAATGGAAGTGCAGTTGAACCAGCTGGCCAACCACGACAGCCTGACAGGCTTGCCTCGACGAGAGCTGCTAACCGACCGACTGAAGCAGGCCATGGCCCAGTGCCCTCGCCGATACACACGGCTGGCTGTGGCCTTTATTGACCTCGATGGGTTCAAGAATATCAACGACCGGCATGGCCACGAAGCGGGCGACCGGGTACTGGTGGTATTGGCCCAGCGCATGACGTCAATGCTGCGCTCGGGTGACACCGTGGCCCGGCTGGGCGGTGATGAATTCGTGATGCTGATGGTCGACCTATTCCCACGATCAACGAGCAAGTGGCAGAGGTGTATTACGGGATCGCTCGCGAAGCGCTGAACAATGTGGTCAAGCACGCCCGGGCTCAGAATGCCCAGATGACATTGCGGATAGAGACAGGCTGGCTGCATCTCCAGATTGCCGACGACGGGATTGGGTTGCCGCCTCATCTACTGCCCACTGGACAACACTTCGGCATGTTCGGCATGCATGAACGCGCCCGCTGGATTCAGGCCGACCTGTCGATCGAACGAGGCCCTGAAGGAGGGACACAGGTGCATCTCAGATGGCCACTGCCCACGCATGGAGAGTCCGCATGAGCCTACGCCTGCAGCAGGACCACCCGACCATCGCGATCGTTGTGCTGTCCATGGCGGACGAGGCCTCACTGGTACGCCGGACACTGACTGCAGGTGCTCGTGCCTATGTGCTCAAGGCCAGTGACTTCCAGGTGCTGTCGTCTGCCATCGAAGCCGTGAACCGTGGCCAGACCTTTGTCGACCCAGCGCTGGTGTCAACCCTGCTCCGCCCCATAGAGCCATCTCAACCCGGTGACCCGCATCCGGCTGACGTGTTGTCCCGTCGGGAAATGCAGGTTTTCGAACTGCTGGCGCAAGGCCTCTCACCGACCGACATCGCGGATCGCCTTTTCGTCAGCATCAAAACCGTCAGCACCCACAAAGCGAACCTCATGCAAAAACTCGGGCTTCATACGGCCCTGGACCTGTTTCAGTACGCCCGCCGGCACGGTTTCGCCTTCGATTAATCTCTGGCCCGATCTCGGACAATTCCGAGAAAAACCAGAACACTCCGAGTGGTTTGCCTCATACGATAGATGCATGTCACCCAGGTTGTCGACCGCACCACACGCAGCGAGCGCTGTATTGCGGTCGCGTTGCTGGCCTGCGCATCAAAGGCTCGAGTCGCATCCTGTGGCGCAGCAGCTGATGAGCGGCACGCTCACGCCCCAACGGTATGCACATATTTTGTCGCTCTGGTACCGGGCCTGGCGACCGTTGGAGCACGTGGTGGCCACGCATGCCCCTTCCGGAACACCGGAAGCGCAGTGGCCCGCCAGGCGTTCGCACCTCGCCGAACAGGACCTGACCTATCTGGGCTACCCTGCGCCACCCACCGACCGACCGCTCGCCTGTTTGCCTGACGCCACCGGGGTGCGCTGGTATGGCTTGGCTTATGTGATGCAGGGCTCGGCCCTGGGTGGACAGGTGATTGCGGCCCACCTGCAACGACTGCTGGGTCTTCAAGCAGGGCTGGGCGCCTCGTTTTTTGCGGTGCATGTCCCTGCCACGGCCGAGCGCATGGCCGGGGGCCGAAGCCACCGACCCCGCCAAGACTGGACGACCTGGACGCAATGGCTGGACCAGCAACTGGACAGTCAGCAGCCGTCGACAGAGGAGGCTGTCTCTGCGGCGATTGCCACTTATGATTACCTGTACGACGCTTTTTCCTGCGAACCTGACCCAACGACCGGAGTATGACCCTCATGAACCCCTCAACGACCGGGCTGCGCATGCCCCAAAAACTCAGCGTGAAGGTGATCGCCGTGCTGTGCACGACCTTGCTGGTGGTGCTGATCGCCGCCATGGGCCTGGTGAGTCGCATCATCTGGCAGGATTTTTATCTAACAGCAGAGGAGCTATCGCTGGCAGAGGCCAAGTCTGCCCAGGGCGTCGCGGGGGCTTACATGGATTCAGCCCAGTTCACGGCCGAGCGGGACTTCGAATACCTCCAGCTGAAGTTCGCGAGCGCCCCATTCCGCATGGGGGTTCCCTCTACGAACGATGAACTGGCTGATGACCAAGATGCTGCAACCGATGCGCCGCCTGCATCGAACCCAGTCCGGCAACTGCTGTGGGGCGAAGCGCCGCTCAACGGCAATTTCTTCATGGTGGATGCCTTCACTCGCGAACGAGGCGGTAGCGTGGCCACCATCTTCGAGCGGCAGGGCGATGATTTCATGCGCATCACGACATCCCTGCTGAACGCACAAGGCCAACGGGCCTTTGGCACCACACTGGACCGCAACCACCCGGCTTACCCGGTGATGCTGCGAGGCGAAAAATACGTGGGCCCGGCAACCCTGTTGGGCCGCCCGTTCATGACAGTGTATGAACCTATCTTGGAAAACGGACAGGTGGTCGGCATCCTGTTCACCGGGACGTCGACGGAGGAATACCTGTCCCGACTGCGCACCCAGATGCTCAATACACGGGTGAAACAAACCGGGCGTGTTTTTGCCGTCAACATCACGAACGGCCCACAGCGAGGCATGTTGTTTGGCCTGGAAGATGCAACGGTCCGCCTGGACCTGGAGAACCCGTTGGCGCGGGAATGGCTGGAAGCCGTGGCTGAAATCAATGGGTCAGGCGAACTGCATCCGACTTGGTCGCCCTTGGCCGGAGCTGACAACCAAAGCGAACGCTTTGTGGGCATTGCAACCTTGCCGGTGATGGGGTGGGCTATCGTGTCCGACACGCCAGCGGATGAAATGCTGGGTACTGCCCGGCACGCCTTGATCCTCATGTGGTCAGGGGTGGCGTCAGCCCTCATCCTGCTGACACTGGCCATCATCTGGACCATCAACCGTTTCGTGGTTCGCCCGGTCGAATCCCTATCTCACGCCTTGGGCGTGCTGGGTCAGGGCGATCTCACCCAGCCCATCCGCCATCAATCGAATGACGAAATCGGCCTGCTGAGCCAGTCCATGGAGCGCTTTCGCGAAACCCTGCTGGGCAGCCTGCTCAAGATCAAACAGAGCGCCGATACGGTCTCCTCAGCCAGCCAGGAGATTGCCGCTGGCAACGACGACCTGTCTCAACGCACCGAAGAACAGGCCAGCGCCCTGGAAGAAACGGCCGCCAGCATGGAGGAAATGGCCTCCACCGTGCAGCACAACGCGGACAATGCCACCGCCGCCAACCAGTTGGCTGCAGCGGCGAGCTCGGTGGCGCAGCGCGGCGGCCAAGCAGTGAGTGAGGTGGTCGGCTCCATGCACAGCATCAGCCAGAGCAGCCAGAAGATGGCCGACATCATCAGCGTGATCGACGGCATTGCCTTCCAGACCAACATCCTGGCGCTGAACGCAGCGGTCGAAGCCGCACGGGCCGGTGAGCAGGGCCGCGGGTTTGCCGTGGTGGCGGGCGAGGTCCGCACGCTGGCTCAACGCAGCGCCGCGGCAGCGAAGGAAATCAAGGCGCTGATCGATGAAAGCGTTGAGAAAGTTGCCCAAGGCACCCGGCAGGTCGACCAGGCGGGCAGCACCATGCAGGAAGTGGTGAGCTCCATCAGCCGCGTGGCCGACATGATCGGTGAAATTTCAGCGGCCAGCCGGGAGCAGAGCGAAGGGGTGAACCAGGTCGGTGAAGCCGTCTCGCAGATGGACCAGACCACCCAGCAAAACGCAGCGCTGGTCGAGGAAATGGCCGCAGCCGCCAACAGTCTGAGTCAGCAGTCGGTGGAGATGGTGCAGGCGATGGCCTTCTTCCAGCTCGGACAGGCCTCTGCTGCTGCACCCGTGGCTCGAGCCAAGCCGGTCTCTCGCCCCATCAAGCCGCCAGCGAAACCCTCTGCGGCCAAGCCCACGCCCAAGGCCAAACCGGACGCACTCCAATCGCCGACCCCGGTGAAGGCCCCGGCCCTGGAAAGCCGTTCACCAACGTCTGCCCCGCAGCCCCCGAATCGCAAGGAACCCACGCTGGGTGCCAATGACGACTGGACTTCATTTTAAAAGGATCGCCCCATGCGCACCAATCTGCCTGTCACCCATCGCGAATTCCCCTTTCCGACAGGGGGGACGCTGGTCTCGACCACAGACTCCAAAGGCCGCATCCTGTACTGCAACGACGTGTTTGTGTCCGTCAGCGGGTTCGAGATGAACGAGCTGCTTGGCCAGCCGCACAACCTGGTGCGCCACCCTGACATGCCTGAAGAAGCCTACCGGGACATGTGGGCCACGATCCAGTCGGGTAAGCCGTGGTCGGCTGCCGTGAAAAACCGGCGCAAAGACGGCGACCATTACTGGGTGATGGCCAACGTGACACCGCTGATGCAGAACGGTCAACCCACGGGCTACATGTCGGTTCGCACGGAGGCCTCGCGGGAAACCATCGAACAATCTGAAGCGCTTTACGCCCAGATGCGGGCTGAAGCCCAGGCGGGTCGGCGGGTACATACCCTGCAAGCTGGCCGGGTGGTCAAACAGACGCTGACCGGCCGCGTGAAGGAAGCCCTGCGACTGACCTTGCAGATGAAGTTTGCATGGGTGCTGCTGGTCATGCTGATCGTGGGTCAGTTCGTCTCGCAACTGGTGCCTGCCACCTGGCCACTGTCCTGGGCCTGGGCACTGGGTCTGGAAGGGGTGGTTTTGGTCATCGCAGTGATGTATCTGAATCGTCTGGTGGTCAGACCGCTGGATCGCATCGTGGCGGCCATTCAGGCGTTGTCGGGCTGCGACCTGACGGTATCCGTTCAGCGTGATCGGCAGGACCAGTTGGGTGATATCCAGCAAGCGCTGAACCAGCTGGCGGTCAATATGCGATCGATCGTCAGGGACGCCCGATTACAGTCCGAGTCCATGGGGCACGCCACGGGTGAAATTGCACAGGGCAACCAGGACTTGTCGCAGCGCACCGAATCGCAGGCCAGCAGCCTGGAAGAGACCGCCGCGTCCATGACACAGATCACCGAAACCGTGCGACAGACGGCCGACTCGGCTCAACAGGCCACGGAGCTGGCCCAGCGCAGCCAGACAACAGCCGTGGGCAGCAGCCAGACCATGACGGAGCTCGTGCAGACCATGGAGTCCATCCAGAAGGCTTCGCAGCAGATCAGCGAGATCACCCAGGTGATCGACGGCATTGCCTTCCAGACCAATATCCTGGCGCTGAACGCTGCGGTGGAAGCGGCGCGTGCCGGGGAACACTGGCGCGGCTTTGCCGTTGTAGCCAGCGAGGTGCGTGCACTGGCCCAGCGCAGTGCCAC
>JAUVYR010000017.1 GCA_030602985.1 Burkholderiales bacterium | reverse complement strand
CGTCGCGCCGATCAGCTTCACTCCACGGTCGTGCGCCTGGTAGTAAGGCTTGGCGCCCTTGAAGCTGGGCAGGAAGCTGTGGTGGATGTTGATGGCCTTGCCCGCCAGCTGCTCGCACATCGTGTTGGACAGGATCTGCATGTAGCGCGCCAGGACCACGAGTTCGGCCTGCTCCTGCTGGATGATGTCGAGCTGCTTGGCTTCCACCTGCCCTTTGGTGGATGGCGTGACTGGCAGGTGGTGGAAGGGGATGTTGTAGCTGGCGGCCAGCTGGTAGAAGTCCCGGTGGTTGCTGATGATGGCGCGAATATCAAGCCGCAGCAGCCCGCTTTTCCAGCGGAACAGCAGGTCGTTCAGGCAGTGGCCTTGCTGGCTGACCAGCAGCACGGTGCGCATGGGGGCGTTCAGCGGATGCAGGCCCCACTGCATCTGGTGGGCTTCCGCGAAAGCACGCACCTGCTGCTGCAAGGCATCGGCGGGGCGGGCGTCGCACACAAACTGCACCCGCATGAAAAACAGCCCGGTGTCGTGGTCGTTGTACTGGGCGGCCTCTTCGATGTTGCCGCCCTGCTCGAGCAAGAAGCCCGACACGGCGTGCACAATGCCGGGTTTGTCCTTGCAGGACAAGGTCAAAACGTAAGTCGAATTCATGATCCCCCGATTGTCGCAGGTCGGGGGGGCCTTCATCCGTCCTGGTTGATGCGGCTGATGAGCGCCTGCAACACCACATCGGCACGGTCGTTGCTGACCTGGCAGGTACCCGCTGCCTGGTGTCCGCCACCGCCGTAGGCGAGCATCAGTTCGCCCACATTGGTGCGGGACGAGCGATTGAGGATGGACTTGCCTGTAGCGAACACGGTATTCTGCTTTTGCAGGCCCCACATCACATGGATGGAGATGTTGGCTTGTGGGAACAGCGCGTAGATCATGAAGCGGTTGACCGCCCAGATCGTTTCCTCGGTGCGCAGGTCCAGCACCACCAGATTGCCGTGCACGGTGGCGCAGCGCCGGATCTGCTCTTTGCCTCGCGTTTCGTGTTCGCGGAACAGCTCCACCCGCTCCTGTACATCGGGCAGGGCCAGAATCTGCTCGATCGTGTGGTCGCGACAGTACTGGATCAGGTCCATCATCAACTGGTAATTGCTGATGCGGAAGTTCCGGAAGCGGCCCAGCCCGGTGCGTGAGTCCATCAGGTAGTTCAGCAGCACCCAGCCGGTGGGGTTGAGCACCTCATCTTCGGAGAACTGGGCGGAATCGGCCTTGTCCACCGCGTCCATCATCTCGTCGGAGACGCGCGGAAAAGCGGCCTTGCCCCCATAGTGCCGGTACACCACCCGAGCGGCCGAAGGGGCAGATGCGTCGATGACGTGATTGGGCCGGTCGCCAGTGTTGCGCAGTGTTTCCGAATCGTGATGGTCAAAAGCCAGGTGCGCGCCGGGCACATAGGGCAGGTTCGTGGTGATGTCGCGGGATGTGATCGCCACCTTGCCGTCCTGCATGTCTTTGGGGTGAACGAACAGGATGTCGTCGATATCAGGTCAAGTTCGTTCAGCAAGACAGCACACACGAGGCCGTCGAAGTCGCTGCGGGTCACCAGGCGATAGCGTTGTCCAGACATGGAAATACCTCGTGCACGGTTGGAAGGAAGGATCGGCTTCATTATGACGCCGAAACCGCTGGACTCAAGCCGCCGTTTCCAGGGCGCGCACCAGCGTGTGGAGCAAGCGATTCGCTGGCACCGGCAGGCCATGCAACGCGGCGCGGCGCAGGACATAGCCATTGATGTGGTCGATCTCGCTGGGATGGCCGCGCATCATGTCGCGCGCGGTGGACGACAGCTGCGTCGGCATGGTTCGGGCAATGTTTTCGATGGCGGCCCAGGTGTCGCCAGGCAGGGTGATGCCGTCTGCAGCGGCGACAGCCAGGCATTCGCGCTGGATGTCGCGCATGACGTCCCACATGCCATCGAAGGTCACCAGGCGGGCATAGGGCTGCCGTGTCAGCGCCGACAGGGCGTTGTAGGCGCAGTTGATCACCAGTTTGGCCCACAACTCCCCTTCCACATTGTCGCTGGTGGTGACGGTCACGCCGGCCTGGGCACAGGTGGCGATGAGGGCCTGGTCGCCGTCATAAGGGCGGATCACCAGCTCGCCCCGGCCGTGGTGTTGCACATGCCCTGGTCCGGCCATCCCGCAAGCCACATAGACGACCGCCGGGATGACGGCACGGCCCAGCACGTCGGCCAGACGGGGTGCGTTGTCCACTCCGTTCTGCAGGCTCATCACCACCGCCCCGGGCTTCAGGTGGGGCCGAATCTGGGCGCCGGCCGTTTCGGTGTCGGTGGACTTGACGCAGAACAGCACGACATCGGCGTCCTTCACCCCGATAGGATCGGTTGTCGCCGACACCGGGACGTACTCATCAAACGTGGTGGCCTGCAGCCGCAGCCCGTGAGCCCGAAAGGCCGCCACGTGTGATTCGCGCCCAATCAGCGTGACCGGATGACCGGCACGCGCCAGCATACCGCCGAAATAACAGCCGACCGCGCCGGCCCCCATGATGGCAAAGTGCATGATTGGTCTCCTGAGGACTGGCCTCTTCCATACCCTGCGCATGCTACAGGAACCCGCTTGAGCGCTACACTGAACCCATCATGGTTTCCCCTTCGTCCACCTCAGTTGTCCCACCTTCGTCGGTCATCGTGCTGGGCGCCGGCATGATCGGTACCTGCACGGCGCTGCACTTGCAGCAGCGCGGTTGTCAGGTGACATTGATCGACCGTCGCGAGCCCGGCCGCGAAACCTCGTATGGGAATGCCGGGCTGATCCAGCGCGAATCGGTCGAGCCTTATCCCTTCCCGCGCCAGTGGCGCAAGCTCTGGCAGGTGCTGTGGCAATCCGGGGCCGATGTGCACTACCACCTCAAGGCCCTGCCGTCATTGATCGGGCCGCTGTGGGGCTATTACCGGCATTCAGGGCCGGCGCTGTATCCGCAAGTGGTGCAAGCCTACAGCCGCCTGATTGCCCATTGTGTGACCGAGCATCAGGCGCTGATGCAGGGGGTGGACACACAGAACCTGGTGTCGCCGACGGGCTATCTGGACGGCTTTCGCACCCCGGCGGCCTGGGCGGCCGCGGTGAAAGACGCCCAGCGACTGACGGAAGCGTTTGGCATCCGTCACCAGGTGCTCGACAGTGCCGGTATGGCGCAGGCCGAACCGGCCTTGCATGCCCGGCTTGCCGGGGGCTTGCTCTGGCAGGACCCATGGGCGGTGAGCGATCCTGGGGCGCTGGTGCGTCGCTACGCCGAGGCTTTCGCGCAGCGTGGTGGCACCTTGGCGGAAGCCGATATCCAGCAGTTGCACGCCAAAGGTGCCGGCTGGCAAGTGGAGACCTCGCAAGGTCAGTTTGAGGCCTCGGCCGTCGTGCTGGCGCTGGGCCCCTGGGCAGCCCGCTGGACGCAGACGCTTGGCTACCGCATGCCTTTGTTTGTGAAGCGCGGATACCACCAGCACTACGCCGCCGGCGGGCGATTGAACCGCCCCTTGCTGGATGCCGAGTCGGGCTACGTGCTGGCGCCGATGCAACGCGGCATGCGACTGACGACCGGCGCTGAATTCGCA
This sequence comes from Burkholderiales bacterium, assembly GCA_030602985.1. GTDB lineage: Bacteria > Pseudomonadota > Gammaproteobacteria > Burkholderiales > Burkholderiaceae_C > UBA997. The sequence goes on along the minus strand of JAUVYR010000017.1, from coordinate 23,277 downwards.
CCGGTGGACGCGGCCCCCACGCCTGTGCAGGTGACCAAGGCTGAAAGGCTGGCCAGGCAATGGCTGGACTTGCGTGATCCGCTGGATGATCCACCCTGGCTGGGTGCGCGCCCCTGCACGGCCGACATGCTGCCTGTGATGGGGCCTGCGCCCCGGCATCCGGGCCTCTGGTTCAACTTCGGGCATGCCCATCAGGGCTTCACCCTGGGGCCGGTGGCCGGCCGTTTGCTGGCCGAACTGATCACCGGTGAAACCCCCTTCATCGACCCCACGCCTTACTGCGCCAGCCGTTTCTGAGCCGATAATCGCGCCACTGGGGTGCAAGGGTACCTTCGATACAGGAAAGGGCGGTATGACAGGGTTGGTGGATGTGGTGGTGATGGCGGCGGGCAAAGGCACACGCATGAAGAGTGCCTTGCCCAAGGTGTTGCACAAACTGGGGGGCCGGGCGCTGGCCGCTCACGTGCTCGATTGCGCGGCTGCGCTGGGCGCTCGCCGGGCCGTGGTGATCACCGGCCACGGTGCCGACCAGGTGGAGCCCGCGCTGGCTGCCCACGCCGAGGGCCTGCTGCCCCTGCAGTTTGTGCGACAGGAGCCCCAGCTGGGCACCGGCCATGCCGTCCAGCAGGCCATGCCCGTGCTCGACGACGATGGGGTCACCCTGGTGCTCTCGGGCGACGTGCCGCTGACCCGACCGGACACCCTTCAAGCCTTGCTGTCCGTGTGCGGGGGTGAGCATCTGGCCTTGCTGACGCTGGATCTGCCCGATCCCACGGGCTATGGCCGCATCCTGCGCGACGACGGTGGCCAGGTGCGCGCGATCATCGAGCACAAGGATGCCAGTGAGGCCCAGCGCGACATACGCGAAATTTACAGCGGCATCATGGCTGTGCCGACGCGCCTGTTGCGGCGCTGGCTGTCCCAACTGGACAACCGCAACGCCCAGGGCGAGTACTACCTCACCGATGTGGTGAAGTTTGCCGTGGCCGATCGCGTGCCTGTCCATGCCCATCGCATTCAGGATGCTTTGCAGGTGGCGGGGGTGAACAGCCCGGCCCAGCTGGCCGAGCTGGAGCGAGGGTATCAGCGTCGTGTGGCGGATGCACTCATGGCCCAGGGTGTGCGGCTGGCCGATCCCGCCCGTCTCGATGTACGCGGTCGCCTGATCTGCGGCCAGGATGTCGAGATCGACGTGAACTGCCTCTTCGAAGGCGAGGTGGTGTTGGGTGATGGTGTGCGCATTGGCGCGAACTGTGTCATCGCCCATGCTCGGATGGCGGCTGGTGCCGTGATTCATCCCTTCACGCACATCGATGGAGGGACTTCCGGGGTGTCGGTGGGGCCGGGTGCGCTGGTGGGACCTTTTGCCCGTCTGCGCCCAGGCACCCAGCTCGGGGCCGAGGTGCACATCGGCAATTTTGTGGAAGTGAAAAACGCCACCCTGGCCGACGGGGCCAAGGCCAACCACCTGGCTTACCTGGGCGATGCCACCGTGGGTGAACGGGTCAACTACGGCGCAGGGAGCATCACCGCCAACTACGACGGCGCCAACAAGCACCGGACCGTGATCGAGGCCGATGTGCATGTGGGCAGCAACTGCGTGCTGGTGGCTCCGGTCACTTTGGGCGCAGGCGGCACGGTGGCCGGGGGGTCAACCATCACCAAGGACACCCCCGCCGGTGCGCTGAGCGTGGCCCGGGGCAAGCAGGTCAGCATTCCCAACTGGAAGCGCCCTGCAAAGGGCAAGGGCTGATCACCAGCCCCAGACGAAGTTGCTCGCCACCCAGGCGTTGCCACGCCCGTTGGGGTTCTGCACCAGAACCCAGTTGCCCTGGCGGCGCACCGTGCGCAGCACATCCCCGTAATTCACGGTACCCACGATGGCGTGGTTGGTGCCTGGGCCGCTGCGCAGGTTGACACGGGTGCCCTTGACGATGTGGTGGGGCACATTGCCGGTGACGCTGCGGGCGATCCAGCCCTGGTCGCCTTCAAAATCCTGGACGCGTAACCAGTTGCCACGACGTTCCAGCACCTGCAGGGGATAGCCCTGTGACAGTCGGAACAGGATTTGTGCATCGGTGCTGGGGGCCGCCCTCAGGTTCACGGTCGGGTTGCGCACGCTCACCAGTTCCTGGGCCCAGGCGGGCATCATCACCGCGAAAGCAAGAACGAGAAGAGCGAACAGGGGTCGGGCTTGCGCCAGCATGGTCATGCGTGAATCCTCCGAATACGTGCAAAAAAGACACTGGGATGACCGGCTACGGGTCATGAGGTTCCCAAAATTATGCGCCCACTTCGCGTGATTGCGGGCCGGGCAGGGGTTGAGCTGGCAAAAATTTGCTCCGTTTCAGGCTGAAATAGGCCTTGACATGCCGCACATGCCGGTGCTGGGTGAACAGGGCCTGGGCCAGGATCTGGTAGCTGGGCATGTCACGCACGGCGACGATCAGCACGAAATCCGGCCCGGGGCTGACGCGGTAGACCTGCTGCACGCTCGGGTGGGCCACAGCCAGCCGCTCAAACGCCCCCAGCTGTTCTTCGGTCTGCATGTCCAGCGTGACTTCCACGATCACCGTCAGCCCGTGGCCCAGGGCGTCGGCCAGCCGCTCGGGTTGGAGCAGGGCCACGGTGCGCTCGATCAGCCCCAGTTGCTCCAGCCGGCGTACGCGCCGCAGCGCGGTGGCCGGCGAAATCCCGCAGCGTTCCGCCCGCTGCTGATTGGGCTCGCTGGCGTCGACCTGCAAGGCGGCCAGCAGTTGCAGGTCTATGGCATCAAGCTCCAGCAATTGCATAAATGGCTTTCAGATGAAATTGGATTTCTTCTGGTGGGAGTTTAGTTAAAATTCTGCAAAAACAGCCACAAAAAGAAATCTGATTTCATGTCCTGCTCCGTAAGATGAGGCCATCTTTTTGAAGGACTTCTCTATGTGTGGCATTGTTGCAGCCGTGGCTTCCCACAACATCGTTCCCGTGCTGGTGCAGGGTTTGCAGCGCCTCGAGTACCGGGGTTACGACTCCTGTGGCGTGGCCGTCGTCCAGCTGACGGGCCCGGTATCGACACTGGTGCGGGCACGCAGCACGGCCCGGGTCGCCGAACTGGACGCCCAGGTGCGGGCCGAGCCCCTGACCTCGGGGACTGGCATTGCCCACACCCGTTGGGCCACTCACGGTGCTCCGGCGGTGCACAACGCCCACCCTCACTTCAGCCACGGGCCGGGTGCCGATGCCGCTCAGCGGCCGGCACGTGTGGGGCTGGTGCACAACGGCATCATCGAGAACCACGACGAATTGCGCGCCGAACTCCAGGCCAAGGGCTATGTGTTCGACAGCCAGACCGACACCGAAGTGATCGCCCACTTGGTTGACGCGCTGTACGACGGCAACCTGTTCGAGGCGGTGCGCGCGGCCATTGCCCGCTTGCACGGCGCGTATGCCATTGCCGTGTTCCACAAGGATGAGCCCCAGCGGGTGGTGGGTGCCCGTGCGGGCTCACCGCTGGTGCTGGGTGTGGGGTCAGCCACCGCCGATCAGCCGGCTCCGCATTACCTGGCCAGCGATGCCATGGCCCTGGCTGGGGTGACCGACCAGATCGTCTACCTGGCCGAAGGCGACGTGGTGGATCTGCAGCTGGGCCGCTACTGGCTGGCCAATGCAAAAGGGCAGACGCTGACACATGCGCAGCGCCCCGTTCGCACGGTACAGGCCCACAGCGGCGCGGCCGAGCTGGGGCCCTACCGGCACTACATGCAAAAGGAAATCTTCGAACAGCCGCGTGCTTTCGCCGACACCCTGGAAGGGGTGGAGGCCGTGGTGCCCGAGCTGTTTGACGGCCAGGGGGACGAGCCCGCCGCCGCCTGGCGCGTGTTCAAGGCGATCGACCGTGTGCTCATTCTGGCTTGCGGCACGAGCTATTACAGCGGCTGCGTGGCCAAGTACTGGCTGGAAGACGTGGCAGGTATGCCCACCCAGGTCGAGGTGGCGAGCGAATACCGCTACCGGACCAGTGTGCCCGACCCACGCACCCTGGTGGTCACCATCAGCCAGAGCGGCGAAACCGCCGACACCCTGGCTGCGCTGCGCCACGCGCAATCCCTAGGCATGACGAACACGCTCACCATCTGCAACGTGGCCACCAGCGCCATGGTGCGCGAGTGCAAGCTGGCTTACATCACCCGGGCCGGGGTTGAAATCGGCGTGGCCAGCACCAAGGCGTTCACCACCCAGCTGGCGGGGCTGTTCTTGCTGACGCTGGCACTGGCGCAGGCCAAGGGCCGACTGAGTGCCGAACAGGAGGCGCAACACCTCAAGGCCATGCGACACCTGCCGGTTGCCCTGCAAGCGGTGCTGGCACTGGAGCCGCAGATCATCCCCTGGGCCGAGGCCTTTGCCCAGAAGGACCACGCGCTGTTCCTGGGCCGGGGGCTGCATTACCCCATCGCGCTGGAGGGGGCGCTCAAGCTCAAGGAGATCAGCTACATCCACGCTGAAGCCTACCCTGCTGGTGAACTCAAGCACGGCCCGCTGGCCCTGGTGACAAGCGCCATGCCCGTGGTCACCGTGGCCCCCAACGATGCGCTGCTCGAAAAGCTCAAGAGCAACATTCAGGAAGTGCGCGCGCGGGGTGGGGTGCTCTACGTGCTGGCCGACAGTGACACCCACATCCGCGGGGAAGAAGGGCTGAACGTGATCCGCATGCCCGAGCACTACGGCCTGCTCAGTCCCATCCTCCACGTGGTGCCGCTCCAACTTTTGGCCTACCACACGGCGTTGACCCGTGGCACAGACGTGGACAAGCCGCGCAATCTCGCGAAATCGGTGACGGTGGAGTGATCGGTCAGTTGATCGTGGAAAATCTGAACTCTTGCCGACACCGATCCTTCAGTAGTCCCAGTTCTCGTGTCGTACTGGCAAGTCGTTGAGTCGCTTTCGCAGATGCTGCCAGTGAGGCAAGTACATGTCCATCAGGGCCACGAAACGCTCGTTGTGCGTGGGTTCCAGCAGGTGGACCATTTCGTGCACCAGGATGTACTCTAGGCACTCTGGCGGCTTTTTGGCCAGATCGGTGTTCAGCCGGATATAGCCAGAGGCAGGCGTGCAACTCCCCCACTTGGTCTTCATGCGCTGCACAAACAGGCGCATGACTTTCACCCGCAACAGAGGCTCCCATTTGGCCAGCAGTGCAGGGGCTGCTACGCGAATCTGCTGTCGGTACCAGGCATCCAGTACCCCTTCGCAGCGCGCTTGGTCAGCGCCTGGACGCACTTGAAGGTGCAACTTGCGTGGGCTCAATCGCACGGCAGGAGCCGCGTCAGCGTGGCTGATCTCCAGCAGGTAACGTTTGCCCCACAGGAAGTGGCTTTCTTTGTTCAGGAACTCGCGGGGTGTTTCACGCGTCTGCGCCTGCAGCTTGCGCTGCTGTGACCGAATCCAGCTCAGCTTGGAAATGACGAACAAACGAATGGTGTCCAGCGGTATGCTCTGTGGCGCTGCCACGCGAACCTTGCCCACAGGCGGCAGCACACTCAGGTGTACATGCTTGATGGCTTTGCGGGTGACCTCGGCATGCAGTCCGCCGAGGTCGAGCACGTCTCTCATCGGTCAGTACTCTTTCTGTGCAAACACGATGGGGAACAGGCGGTTCACTTCGTTGATGTCCTTCAGCACGTCGAACATCGCCTGCTTGACCATTTGCTCCTTGGCGACCACTCCGCGCCAACCATCGGGGCGCTGGGTCTTGATGGCGGCGTCCAGTAGCATGGCGGTGTCCAAAGCCTTGTTGGCGTCGCTCCAGGGAGCCTCCAGCTGCTGTGCCGTGTCTGTGACGACATGGTCCTTCAGGTTGTTGTAAAGAGCCAGTTGGCCGGCAGTCTTCACTTGCTGAGGGGTGTCGTCAGCCTTGCCGGCGCACACCTTTTTGGCCACCTCGGCAATGCGCGCCAGGTATTCCTCGTACTCGATGGCCTTGTCCTTGCGCAGGCGGATGATCTCGTCCAGCAAGGCCGACATCTTGGCGAAGTAGGCCGGGTCGGTCAGCTGCTCCTTCAGGATTTTGCTGCGAACGTTGTTCTCGATCGTCTCTGCAATCGACTCTTGGTTGCCCTTCATGTCGCCCAGGCGTTCCGCAATCGCATCGGCAATCCCGGTCTTGACGATCAGGTCGAGCAGACCGATGCCGTCAAACGGTGAAATCTTGCGGGGTGCCTGCGCCTCGATGTAGGTGTCGATGAGGTGGCGCATGTCCGCCTCATAGGGCTTCAGGTCCAGCGTTTCGCCTGAAGCCTTGCGGATGATCTCCCGCAGGTTCAGGTAGTGCTTCTGCAATGACTTGAGGCTGTCTATCTGTTCCGGCGTGTAGCCGGCGGCTTCCAGCTCGTCGGCAATGGCAGCAAATGCACGCACCAGCGCCACCACCGCCTTGTAGAGCGCCACGCGGTGCGGTTCCCGGGCCTTCAGGTCGTCGGCGATTTCGGTGTTGCCGCAGAAGTGGTGGATGTGTTCCAGGTCGCCCTTGGGTGGCTCCACTGGCTCACACAGCAGGGCCAGTACTTCCACGGCATCATCCAGTCGTTCCCGACCGGCTTCCAGCCGGTCCTTCACCAGGATTTCAGGGTCACTGCCGCCCACGCTGTGGTCCAGCTCGGCGGTGTAAACGGCAATCGCCTTCTCCACCTTCTTGAACAGGTCCTTGTAATCCACGATATGACCGAAGTCCTTGTCGTCACCGTCCAGCCGATTAGTGCGGCAGATGGCCTGGAACAGACCGTGGTCCTGCATGGACTTGTCGATGTACAGGTAAGTGCAGGGTGGTGCGTCAAAGCCGGTCAGCAGCTTGTCCACCACGATCAGCAACTTCATCTGCGAAGGCGCCTTGATGAAGCGGTCCTTCACCTGCAGCTCGTAGGTTTCGGTCTTGGTCTTGCCGGGCTCGGTGACCACGTCCTTGAGCAGCTCGGTGTAGGTGTTGTAGATGAACTGCTTGTCGCTCTCGGTGTTGGCGCCGGTCTCCTCCTTGCTCACGTCCGACGCCTGCGGGTTGTACGACGTGACCACCGCGCAGCGGCCTTTGAACACCGTCTTGCCGAACAGCACGAAGTACTTGCAGGCCTCGTAAATGCTGGACGCCACCAGGATGGCGTTGCCCCGCTCGTTCGAAAGGCGGGGCTTTACCGCAAAGTCGAATACGATGTCGGCCACCACCCGGTCCATGCGGGCGCGTGAGCTGAGCACGTTCTGCATCGTGCCCCATTGCTTCTTCAGTTCGTCCTTCTGCCAGTCGTTCAGGCCTTTGGTCTTGGCCTCGAACCATTGGTCAATCTGGTCGGTATTGCCCAGCTTTTGGTCGATGTCGCGGGCCTCGTACACCAGGTCCAGCACCACGCCGTCTTCCACGGCCTCGGCAAATTTGTAGGTGTGGATGTAGCCGCCAAACACCTCCAGGCTGGTCTGTGCGTCTTGCTTCAGCAAGGGGGTGCCCGTGAAGCCGATGAACACCGCGTTGGGCAACATGGCCTTCATTAGCCGGTGCAGCTTGCCGCCCTGGGTGCGGTGGCATTCGTCCACGAACACGTAGATCTCGCCTTGCGTCTGGCTAGGCTGTGCGGCCAGCTCGCGAATGAAGGCCTCGAAGTCATCCACGTCTCGCCGGCCGAACTTGTGCACCAGCGAACACAGCAGGCGCGGGTTGGGCTGCGCCAGTTGCGCCATCAGGTCGCGGCCGCTCTGGCTGCGGTGGATGGTCTCGCCTGCGTCTCTGAAGACCCGTTCGATCTGCCGGTCCAGCTCGTCCCGGTCAGTGACGATGGCCACACGCGCTGCTGGCTTGTTCTCCAGAATCCACCGCGCCAGCAGCACCATCAGGATACTCTTGCCTGCGCCTTGGGTGTGCCAGATGATGCCGCCACGTCGCTGGTCCACATGCTGCTGCGCCGCTTTGATGCCAAAGTACTGGTGCACGCGGGGGAGTTTCTTCACGCCGCCATCAAACAGCACGAAGTCGTGGATCAGTTCCAGCAAACGGTGCTTGCTGCACAGCTTGGCCAGGTACTTGTCGAGCTTGTAGCCCGCGTTGTCGGCCTCGTCTTCCTTCCAGGTGAGGAAATACTTTTCCTGCGTTTCGATGGTCCCATAGCGCAGGCCTTCCGAGTCATTGCCCGCCATCACCAGCTGGAGGGTGCTGAAGAACCAGTCGTTGAACTCAGGCTGCTGGTTCGACAGGCACTGGCGAATACCTTCGCCCAGGCCCACCCGGCTGTTCTTCAGCTCCAGTACGCCTACGGCGATGCCGTTGAGGTACAGCACCATGTCGGGCCGGCGCTCGTGGCCACCCTTGAGCGTCACTTCTTCGGCGATGGCGAAGTCGTTTTCCGCTGGCTGGTCCCAGTTCACCAAGTGGACTGTCTCGCTTGCCTCGCCAGCCGCCACCTTCACTGATACACCATAACGCAGCAACTGGTACACCGCCTGGTTCGCGGCGTAAAGCGTGCGCCCATGCAGCAGCGCCTCGGACCGCAGCTTGTACAGCGCGGCGCTGATGTGTGCCGCGCTGTAGCCGCTGCGCGCCAAGTGCGCCGACAGCAGCCCCTCTTCCACGCAGTGGTTGCCTGCGCGGTCTGCCCAGTTGCCCAGGTAGCGGTAACCCAGCTGCTGGGTGAACAGCGCGATCACCCGGTCTTGGGTGGCGCGCTCGGGTTTGTTGATGTTGCTCATGTGACCCTCCCTGGGGCTTGTTGGTCTTGCTGGCTCGCGCCGCTCAGTCTTCGTCCAGCGACAGGCTGCCTTGCAATGGGGTGGGTGGCCAAGTACCCGCCTCCTGACGGACTTGAAACCAGCGGTGCATGGCTGCATCCTCCACGGCGTACTCCCCGTGCGCCGATTTCCACACCAGGGCAGGCGTGCGCTGCCGCAGCGACTCCAGGGCCTTCTGCGCCAGTTGTGCGCTTATCGGGCGTCCCAGCTTCTCGCGGTAGAAGCGCAGCGCCTCGGCGTCGTACGGGCGAAAGCGCGGCCCCTGGTCCAGCATGCGCCACAGCACCACCTGCTCGGTGGGTTTGAGGCCCAGGTAGTCGGACTCCATCTGCGCTTCGTCCTGTGCTTGCCGGTCCTCTGCCGCCTGTTGCAACGCCGGTTCAAAGCGGCCGCTGTGACCGGACAGCGGGCTGAGCACCGCGCCCATGGCCGCCATGAAGAACTGCGGCCGGTGGCCGAAGGCGGCAAACGCCGCCTGCAATGCAGCCCGGTCCACCGGCACCAGGTCGGGCCGCTGGGCCTCCACCAGCCCGGCCACATGGGCGATGAAATCCGTGTCCAGCGGCGGCAGCGCCTGTATCTGCGATCCGTAGAACGGCGCTCCCGCGCTGACCACCAGTCGCAACAGCTTGTCGCGGTCGGAACCCGACATCACCAGCATCAGGTTCACCCGGCCGGGCTGGTTCATCTGGTCACGCGCCGACTTCAGCGCCGTCATCGCCACCTCGCCCGCCTCGCTGGTCAGGGCGTGCTGGGCTTCGTCAATGATCAGCGCCACCGGCTTGCCTGCCGCCTGGTGCAGGCTGCGCAAGGCGTCCACCAGCGTCAGACCGTCGACCTGGCCGATCTTGCTGGTGTCGATGTCCAGCGCGCCCGCCACCTTCACACTCTTGACGCCCGCCTTTCTGGCGGTGCGGGCCACCAGCCCCAGGTGCGCCTGCAGGGCCTGGGCAATAGCCTCGGCAATCAGGGCGCCCGGGTCGCGGCGGGTGTCGGCCCACAGGTCCACATACACCACCTCCACGCCGGCCTGCTGCAGCGCGGGCGCCAGATCACCCTGCAAAAAGGTGCTCTTGCCGGTTCGGCGCGGCGCCGCCAGGAACAGGCCGTTGTGCGCGTCGCCCAGCAGCGCTTTCCCTTGCAGAGCCTGCACCAGCTGCTGCGCCAGTGCCGTGCGGTGGTACGCGATCATGCGATTACCTCCTTTTATCCAGAAGTCGGATATTTTATCTTTCTCAGGATAAAAATGGATATTTCCATAAAACCCCCTGCCTGTCAGGCCCAGACCGGTGCTGGCTTTGGCACAAACCCATGCGATAAGACCGGTCTTGAGCCAAAGTCACGCCGCGCTTCCTGGCACCAGGCGGATGCGGCCGGTCAGCAGGGCCTGGGCCATGGCCTGTTTGAGGGCGCGGGCTTTGGTGAGGCGGGATTCGATTGTCGAAATTTCGGTGTCCATGTCGGAGAGGACTTGGGCAATGGCCGCTTGCTCCATGCCGTCACCGGGCAATGACAGGCTGAATTCGGAAACGATCTTCCAATCTGATCGCGGCATGTGTGTCCCGTATGCATTGCTGGCCACATCAATGAAGTCGTCGCGCTGAATTGTGTAGAAGAGGTAGGCGTTTGAAGCCAACTCACCGCGTGGACGCAGCACCCAGATTTCGGTCGAGCAAACACCCTCGAACTCTGCCAGCCAGTACTTTCGAAGGTAAGCCCTTAGCTTTCCGAAGAGCACATCGCCTTGCCGAAAAACCGATTTGGTGGCGGCTTGTTGGCTCTCAAAGACGTCTCCAACCAAGCGGCCGGTACCTGGCTGCAGATGCTCCAGTTCGACGCAGAGTGGGGGGGTGTTCAGTGCGCTCGGATTCACTCGCTCGCGGCTGACGCAGGCGACCTCCGAAAATGGTCGTCTGATCCAAGGGGTTTCGTACCCCGGCAACCGCCGCTTGCCGGTGAGCAGTTCCTGCATGGCGCCTTGCTTGATCTGGCGCTTCTTGGTCAGCAGTTGCTCCAGCGAGTCGATCAGGGCGTCGGCGTTCTCAAGAGCCTCTGCAATCCTGTCCTGTTCTTCGAGAGTGGGCGGATATCCCGCACTCACAGACACCAGATCGGATTTCTTGACATGTACAAAAGACGCCTTGAAGCCGTGGGCTTGGCGCTCAATTGAGTACTGCGCCTTGAGCAGCAGGCGATATGCAAATGCTGAACTCAGCTTCCTTGGATCAGGCAGGACTTTGAAGATGTGCTGATTGAGCACTCCCTCTGGTCCCGTCCAAACTCGGGCCCCGAATGAGGAGCCAGTCGTGCCCGACCATGCAAACAGTAGGTCCCCGGGACGAACGACGTTGCGTTCATCCACAACGCCAGAGAAAAAATTGAAGTCCGAGTCCGGGTCGTTCAGGTTCTGAATACGGATGATCGGCGCCCCTGTGTCAGACCATTCGTCCGGTCTGAAGGCGCGACCATTCAGAAGGCGCATCAGCTCGCCAAGGGGTTGAACGATCCAGTCCGCAGGCAGCTCGCCAGCGCTGGTCAGAACTCGGCTTGGGCGAGAAAGGTACTTGGCCGAGGGCTCCCTCACTTCCATACGAACCCCATCTTCGCCAGATGCTCCGCCACCCGCGCCTCCAGCTCGTCCACCTGCTGCGCCAGCTCCGGCAGGGTTCGCCCATAGCGCTCGGCCAGCTCCTTCACCCGCCCGGTCAGCGCCTGGCTGACGCGGTCCAGCTCGCCGTGCACGGCGGCGTCCAGCGCGGCCATCCACTTGTGGTCCACCACCAGGGTCTACACCTCGTCGGGCGTGAGCGTGGGGTAGCGGGCCAGGGCTTTGGCGTCCAGCTCGGCGTCCAGGGTCTTGATGCGCTTCTTCAACGCGCCGGCCTGTTCCGACAGGGCCAGCCACTGCTTGAGCACGGCCAGCTCGTAGGCTGCATCCGCATCCTGGCCGATCTCCTTGATGCGCGCCTTCACTTCCTTGTCATTGATCTTGTCGAGGGGGCCGAAGGCCGCTTCGTCACCCGCGTGCTCTTCTTCCAGCTCGGTCATGGCGGTCTGGGTGCTTTCCAGCTCGGCGCCCAGCCGGTCCAGCTCGGCCTGCTGGGCGGCAAAGTGGTGTTGCACCAGCAGGGCCTTGGGCACCAGGTCGCAGGCCCAGCCTTTGTCCACGGTTTTGCCAGGTGTGCCGTCCTTGTTCTTCCTGGTCTCCAGCACGCGGTAGGGCTCGGCCTTCCAGCCGTCTTCGCTGATGAGGTAGGCGTCGTCCTGCATCGTGCCGGCCCAGTAGTCCATCAGGTGCTGGTAGACGGCGTAGGGGTCGATCAGGTGCCAGTCCTTGGGCGGGTGTTCGTAGTGGTCGAGCAGGCCCTCGGCCACTTCGGCGATCAGTGCCTTGGGGTGGAAGCCTGGGTCCAGGTCCTTGAGGTAGGGCGTCACTTCGTTTCGCCAGGCGGCGAAGTGGGCGGCCATGGTCTGGGTGAAGGCCTGGAATTCGGGGTGCTGGTGGATGGCGGCCTTGACGCCGTCGGGTGGCACGGTGAGGGCCAGGTAACCGGGGCGGTGCGGCTGGAACAGCGCGTCCTTGAGCTGGGGGCAGACGGCCCAATAACGGCCCAGCGTGTGGCCCAGGGTGTCGGGAGCCAGCACGTCAGCCTCGGGGATGCCGCCGTTGAGGTGGGCGTCAATATCCTGCTGGTCTTCGGGCGTGCTGCTGTCGATGTAGCGCGGTAGGTTGAGGTTGAAATCGTTCTTTTCGATCTCATCCAGGCCGACCATGCGCGCGTAGCGCGGGTCGCTGCCGTCCAGCCGGGTGAAGGTGTCGACGATGCGGTGGATGTCGCGCTCGCGCAGGCGGTTCTTGGGGCCGTCTTTCATGAAGCCCTGGGCGGCGTCGATCATGAAGATGCCCTTGCGGGCGGCGGCGCCGGCCTTGTCGATGACGATGATGCAGGCCGGGATGCCGGTGCCGTAGAACAGGTTGGCCGGCAGGCCGATGATGGCCTGGACGAGCCCACGCCGCACCAGGCTCTTGCGGATCTCGGCCTCGGCGTTGCCGCGGAACAGCACGCCGTGCGGCAGGATGCAGGCGGCCCGGCCGGTGGGCTTGAGCGAGCGCACGATGTGCAGCAGGTAGGCGTAGTCGCCCTGCTTGTCGGGCGGGGTGCCGAAGCCCTTGAAGCGTTCGTACTTGTCGGCGCCCAGGCCGGTGCTCCAGCGCTTGTCGGAAAACGGCGGGTTGGCCACCACGTAGTCGAAGGTCTTGAGCTGGTCGCCGACGAGGAACTTGGGGTCGGCCAGGGTGTTGCCCTGTTCGATGACCGCACCGGGGTTGTGGTGCAGGATCATGTTCATGCGGGCCAGGCCGCTGGTGACTTCTTCCTTCTCCTGACCGTAGACGCTGACAGCCGTGGGCGCGGCCTCGGCGACCTTGAGCAAGAGCGAGCCGGAGCCGCAGGTGGGGTCGTACACCGTGGTGTTGGGGCTGGTCTTGGCCTGGGCAATGCCCAGCACCTGGGCCATGACGCGGCTGACTTCGGCTGGAGTGTAGAACTGGCCCTTGCTCTTGCCACTTTCGGTGGCGAAGTGCCGCATGAGGTATTCGTACGCATCGCCCAGGATGTCGTCGCCGTCGGCGCGGTGGCGGCTGAAGTCCAGGTCCTTGGACTCGAAGATGCCGATCAGGTTGGTGAGCTTGTCGACCTTTTCCTTGCCCTGGCCCAGCAGCGCGTCGTCGTTGAAGTCGGCCTTGATGCGCAGGCGGTTGGCTTCTTCCAGCGGGCGGACGATCTTTTTGTTGATCTGGTCGCCAATGTCGCTCTTGCCCTTGAGGGCGACCATGTCGGCGAAGCTGGCGCCTGGCGGAATCTGGATGGGCGCGAAGGGTTGGCCGGCGTACTTGTCGCTGATGTATTTGATGAACAGCAGGACCAGCACATAGTCCTTGTACTGGCTGGCGTCCATGCCGCCGCGCAGTTCGTCACAGGAGGCCCAGAGTTTGGAATAGAGGTCGGATTTCTTGATGGGCATGGGGGCTATTGTTGCCGAAGTGTCGCTGTCAGTCGCAGATGGTTTTGACAGAAAAGCTCGCCAGTATCAGAGTTTTCTGTCGTCCGGACGGCAGTATCTGGCCACGATGACCTGTACCCGTTGACCTGGCTCCAGGCCCAGCGCCCGCGCCGGCGGGTTGACCGCGCTGATCACGCCATCGGATAGCGTGCTGGACGCCTGTCCAATGCAGGCTGAGAGGTGCGAGACGGCGCATGCGGCCAAACCGGCCGATGCGAGCACATCCAGGCCAGCGACACCGGCCTGTTCCCGGCCTATGCCAGCGTCGTTGAATATGGTCAGCCACGGCCGGGCAGCCAACGCATACCGGGCAGAACTCAGCCCACCATGGGAGCCGCTGACAGCCACTCACCCCTCATCGCTGGCAGAAAGCTCTGTGATGGAATCGACAATGCGCAAGTGGCGAATCATGGCGTTTCACAGCCTCGAATATCTGGCTGCCCAGCGGCTGATGGATGGCTGTTGCCACGTCAGGGCCGTACCCAGGATGCAGAGCGCCACGAAGGCGGTGGCGAAACCGGGCATGCCCCAGCGGTCGAAGAGGAATCCGCCAAGAACAGGGGCGCAAGCGGTTCCGATGGAGTAGCTGATCACCAGGGCCGAAATGGCCTTGACCAGTGAAGCCCCGTTCAAGCGGTTGCCCATGTCGATGATGCACAGGGTGTATATGGCTCCACCCACGCCGCCCAGCGTGAAGCCCACCAGCCAAAGCAGGGCGCCGGGCTGGTCGGCCTGCATCAGCAGCGCCACCGAGGTCACCAGCAGCAAGCCCCAGCAGGCCAGGATCATGCGCTGCACCCCCCAGCGGTCGGCCATGTGACCAGCGGGTGGTTGCAGCAGCGCGCTGCCTGCGCCAATCACCGTGCCCAGCAGTGCGGCCGCTTCCATGGAAAAACCGATACGCATGGACAAGGAGGGCATGAGCGCAGACACACCGGCTTCCATCATGCCGCTCAGGATGGCGACGGCGACCAGCGGATAGGCAACTGTGCGCCACGGCACCCCGAGCGACGGCAAGGGTGAGGCCTCTGGCGTATGCGACTGGGGGCCTGGGCTGCGTTGGCCGATCAGCAAAAAACTCGACACCACCGCCAAGGCCATGACGCCGGCTGCCAGCACCAGCGGGTTCCAGCCTGCCAGTCGCGCGAGCGGAATCATCAACGGGCCCGCCATGAGGCCGAAGCCGACCGCCGCTTCGAACCAGCCGACATACAGGCCTCGCTTGTCGGGTGGCGCTGCTTCGGCGAGCCAGGATTCACCCACTACCCAGACCACGCCGCCGCCCAGGCCGAGCACGAATGCACCGAGCGCCCACCACTCGAAGACGTCCGTCAGGTTGAAGAACAGCACGCTGCCAAAGGCCAGTCCGCTGCCGACGACCAGCGAGCGCACAAAGCCCATCCGTTTACTGATGCGATGCGCGCTGGCGCTGGAGCAGAGGATACCCACCCACATGGCGGCGGCCAGCCAGCCCACCCGAAAGGCGCTTTCTCCCCGCTCGGTGGCGGTCAGGGCCAGGTGCGTGAGTGCGCCGTATTCCGCGGCCACGAACACAAAGTACATGGCCGGGATGAGCCACAGCACCCTTGAGGCAACCGGTGAGCGAGCGTCAACGTTCATAGACTTGTTGCGCCAGTTGCAGCAGGCGATCCACAATCTGTTGGCGCTCCTCGGTCGAGAGCGGGGACAAGCCCAGGGTTTCCTGCCAGAAAAGCCCTTCGGTGGCCAGTGACAGGATGGCAGCCATGACGGGGTCGGGCGAGGCTTGCACGACGCGTTCGTGATGCGCCTCGTAGTACTGTTTCCAGGGGCCGTTGAGTGGGCTCGAGCCCGACGCCACACTCAACAGGCCGGCGCACAGGCGGTTGGTGGCTTCGTCGACCTCGCTGCTGGACGCGATGTAAGCCTGCAAGTCCGCCGATGCACCGGTCAACCCGCGCTGCTTGTCCTCCACACAGGCATGCCATTGCTCGATGTCGTGGTGGATGATGGCTTCCAGCAAGGCCTCTTTGGTGGGGAAGTGATAGGTGATGCCCCCGCGCGTGATGCCACTGCGCTTGACCAGTTCGTCAAACGTCAGGTGAGCGGTACCCACATCGCGTACCAGCGCTTCAGCAGCGGCCAGGATGGTTTGTTTGGCGTGAGGAGGACGTGGCATACCGAATTTCTATACAGAATATTTTGTATAGAAATTATAGGGTGCCTGCCTGATCGCGGTCAATGGCCGTCTATGGTCGTGCCTGCGTGCGAACGCGCTGCCCATCCTGGATCAGGCTTCCAGGAAAAAGGATGACCTGCTCTCCGGGTTGCAGTCCGTCAGCAATCCAGGCGTGAGTCGCCTGCCGGTCACGGATGCCTACGGAGCGGGCGGACGCTCGATCGCCTTCCACCACAAACACCTGCCAGCCGGTGCCGTGGCGCACCAGCGCCCCGGTCGGGATCATCAGGGCGTCATCGTGGGCATACAGTTGAATCTGGGCGTCGACGCGAAAGCCTTCCCCCCAGAAACCCTCAGCTGGCCAGTCCACATCCACCACCACATGGACGCGTCTTTCCTCGATGCCCAGGGCTGATGTTTTAGTGAATGCTACGGGCTCGACGCGCTGCACTCGCCCTTGCAGTGGGGGTATCTGGCGACCGAGCGTGAGTTGTACCGGGGCCTGTGGGCGTATCCCGATCACTTCGGTGGACAACACATCAATGACAGCCTCCATCTGCGCGGGGTCGCCTATCACCATGAGGGGCTGGCCAGAGGGTACGGGCCCTGCGCTGTCCACGTGCAACTGAAAGACGCGTCCGTCTATCGGGCTTCGAACCGTCCATTCCGCACCGGTCCCCCGGTTGCCCGGCGAGGTGGCCAGGGCCGCCCGCGCTTCTGCCTGGGCGAATCGGGCGGCATCGAGGTGGGCGCGGGCGTGGGTCACGGCTTGCTCGGCCTGCCGTGCCTGGCGCTCAGCGCCATCGGCGGCTGAGCGCGACGTGAATCCCTGATCGGTCAGTTCGCGGGCCTGGAGGACATCGGCACGGGTCTGCTCCCAGGCCACCAGTGATTGGGCCAATTGAGCGTCGGCGGCGCGCACCGCGGCTTCGGCCTGGCGGGCTCGTTCGGCCAGCACGGCATGCGTGCGTGGATCCAGCAAGGCAGCCGGCGCGGGCGTGATCACCGCCAGCACCTGGTCGCGCTGGACCGCATCACCGACCCGTATGGTGGGGCGTGCCAGAGACCCGGACACAGGCGCATGGATGGTGTAACGGTGCTTGAGCCGTAGCTGGCCTTCTTCGCGCAAAGTCTGTTCAAACTGTCCGGCGGTGGCCGTGGCCACTTCCACCGACAAGGCTTGTGGCCGGTAGGCATAAAACAGGACGATCAGGATCAGCGATGCCAGGGCCAGGTACAGCCCGCGCTTACGCCAGGCATGAGCATTGGAGGAGGTTGTCGTCATTCGCGGACCTTCAAAACAGCAATCAAATCCAGTTGATCGATCTGACGTCGAACGAGCAAGGCGCTGACCAGCGCCGCACCCAGCATGATCAGCCAGGCGTTGGCGTAGGTCGCGGTGTGAATCACGACCGGAAAGTCGATCGCCTCCGACGCCATGAGGGTCATCAGCCCATGGGCCAGTCCCCAGCCGGCCAGCGCCCCGAGCGGTAAAGCAAGCAGCACCAGAATGGCCAGCTCGGCCAGTAGCAGAACGGACACCTCGGTGCGCGTCATGCCGAGCACGCGAAGGCTGGCCAGCTCCCATGCGCGCTCAGACAGGGTGATGCGCGCTGCGTTGTACATGATACCCACGGCCATGGCGACGGCAAACAGCGTCAGGATGGCACTGAAGATGCCCATGGTGCGAGCCGTATTGGCCTGAAACTGGGCCAGCGAGGCCGATTTGTCAAACACAGCATTGATCGCAGGCGCTGACTTGATGGCTTCCCAGAAAGCCGGGAGCTGGGTGGCGTCGACCTGCAAGGCGGCATCGGCAGCACCCGACCCATCACCGGCCGAGCGGTTCATGGCCTCCAGTGACATGAACAGCTGCTTGCCGAACATCGTCTGCACCACGGCGGTGACCGGCAGAGTGACTTCCCGCTGGTTCCAGAGCCGAAAGGCCACTTGCACCTCATCACCCGGGCTGGCCTTCAATTCGCGGGCGAGCAAAGCCGAGAGCACAACCCCCTCCGCTGGCAGATTCACCGGGCCCTCCCAGGTGTCGACCAGCCGCAGCAGGCGGGCTTCCGGATGCAGGCCCATCAGCACGGTATGGGTCTGCTGGCCGTGCAGCCGCACCTGCACAGGCTCCATCCGGTAGACCTCGGCGTCCATGACGCCGGGCAAGCGGCGTAAATCTTCCACCACATCCAGCGCAACGGGTCGCTGAAAATTCACCAGTACGTCAGCTGTCTGCACGCGGCGGAACTGGGTGTCCACGATGTGATGGATGGTGTCGAGCCAGAAGGCACCTGAGATCTGCAGGGCCACAGCCATCGCCATGCCCGATACCGTCAATGCCGCACGCCAGGGCCGGCGCTCGAGTTGGCGGATCACCATCAGGCCGGCGGTTGAAAAGTGGGGACCCCAGCCCAGCCGTTCCGCCCAGGAGGCTCGATATACCGGCGGGGTGGGCGGCTGCATGGCCTGTGCCGGGCTGAGCTGAACGATGGCGCGGATCGCCGACCAGGCGCCGATCGCTGCCGCCAAACTGGCAATCAGGATCGACCCCCCGATCAACCATGGGGGCGTCTGATAGGCCAGCGCGTTGAACCTGAACACTTCGTCATAGAGAGACAGCATGGCCTGTCCCATCCACAGGCTCAATAACAGTCCGAGCAGGACACCCAGGCCGGCGATCGACAACGACAGCTGCAGGTAATGCCACGCGATGGCACGGTTGTCATAACCCAAAGCCTTGAGTGCTGCAATCTGACTGCGCTGGGTGGTCACCTGTCGATTGATGACCACATTGAGCACAAACATGGCCACGGCCATGAAGATGGCGGGCAATACGGTGCCCATCACCTGCAGTTGCGACAACTCATCACGAACAATCATGGCCGACAACTGTTGGTCGCGGTCGTATGCGCCCAGACTGCCATAGCGGTGAAGCAAGGCATCGACTGCATGGATCACGCGATCAGTCGAGGCCTGTGGATCCAGTCCGAAAGCCACCTGATTGAACGCGCCTTCCATGTCGAAGGCCTGTGCCATGCGGGTGTGGTCGATCCACCAGATGCCGTAGCGGGTGTCGTCTGGGGCGCCGCCCTGAGAGGCAAAGACGTACTCCGGCGACACCGCTGTGCCCACCAGATGCACCGCCTGGCGCTGACCGTTCAGAACAGCCCACACTTGGTCACCCGGCTGCAACCCGCGGGCACTCGCAAATCGATCGTTGACCAGCGCTTCCAGGGTATGCCCGGGTTCGGGCCAGCGGCCCCGGGTCAGCGTCAGGCGGTTCAGCCCCGTCTGCCCCGCATGGAGCGCCATCAGGTCGAGCCCGATGAAGCGCCCTGTGACGGGAGGGCCGGTGTCGTCCATGTCGATCTGCGCGTCGAAGGCCACTTCGGTTTTGACCGATTGCACACCCTCAATCGCCTCCAGCTGCGGCACCAACGTCCGTGGTGCGCGCTTGACCTGGGCAAACACATCCGCCAGGTGGTTGTCACGGTAGAAGTGGTCACGCGCCTTCAGCAGGGAATCGTGGACCGCGAACATGCCCACGAAACCAGCCACACCGATCGCCACCACCACGGCAATGGTCAGGGCCTGGGCCAGGAGGCGCTTGAAGTCACGCCCGAGTTTGATGTGCAGCGCTTTCATGGGGCTGGGGGGTCACCATTGCAGGCTGGCCGCCGGGCTTTTGTGCGGGTTGGCATGGGCATCGACAATGCGGCCATCCGCGAGCCGCAAGACACGATCCGCCATGTCGGCGATCGGTGCGTTGTGGGTGATCACCACCGTCGTGGTGCCCAGCGTCTGATTGATGTGTTCCATCGCCTGCAGCACCTTGATGCCAGTGGCGCAATCCAGTGCCCCTGTGGGTTCATCGCACAGCAGGACGGCGGGTCTCTTGGCGATGGCTCTGGCAATCGCGACCCGTTGCTGCTCCCCGCCAGACAGTTGGGACACGAAATGGTGGGCGCGCCCAGCCAGGCCCACGCGCTCCAGGGCGTCGATCGCCGACATGGGCTGATCGCACAAATCCGTGACCAGTTGGACGTTCTCCTGAGCGGTCAGGCTGGGAATGAGGTTGTAAAACTGGAAAACAAAACCGACATGCTCACGCCGATACCGGGTGAGCTCGGTGTCGGAGGCGCCGGTCAACTCATGGGTGCGCCCTGCGTGGCGCCAGCGTGCGCTGCCCGACGACGCGGTATCCAGGCCGCCCAGGATGTTGAGCAGGGTCGACTTGCCGCTGCCCGACGCGCCCAGCAAGACCACGAACTCGCCCCGACGAATGTCCAGATCAACCCCGCGCAAGGCATGCACGGCCGACGGACCCTCCCCGTAGACCTTGGAGAGGTCGCGGGCCTGAAACACCCATCGATCATCGTCATCCAGCCTGCCCATGAAGGCATTATCTATCCATTTGAACCGATCAAAATGAAATTGTTGCTGTGCAGCATTCGAGTGTTGAACCTATGGATAATCGAATGGATCCGATTCTGATCCATCATGGTCTCCCAAACGCCTGTTGCCACTCGTCCACCTGTCAGGAAAACCCGCCGCTGGCCCTGGGTCGTGCTGGCCATCGTGGTTGTGATGGCGCTGGTCGCCGGTACCGTGGCCTGGCAGGAGAGTCGCACATCGCGCTGGCAGGCCCACGTCCTGGTGCCCTATGCCGCTCCGCTGACCTGGACCGTGGAGCCGGGTCCCAGCCCTGCCGAGATTCTGCGTTTTCCCTCGCACGGTCCCTACAACGAGCGATTGGGCTACGTGCAAGCGGCGTCGCTCATCACCGCTCTGCAGGCCCAGGGTTTCGAGGTCCGCCACCAGGCCCGCTGGAGCCCAGAGCTCATTGCCCACGTCGATCGGGGCTGGACGCCACCCTTTGACGAGAAAAATCAGGCCGGCCTGACGGTACTGGACTGTCGGCGCGATGCCTTGTATGCGTTTCGTTACCCGTATCGGCAGTACGAGGCATTCGAGGCGATTCCTGATCGCGTGGTGGAGGCGTTGCTGTTCATTGAAAACCGGGGTTTGCTGGACCCCGATCGGCCGATGATGAATCCGGCGGTGGACTGGGTCCGCTTCACCCGGGCCGTGATCGGTCAGCTGGGGCAGGCCCTGTGGGAGGACATCGACACGCCCGGTGGCAGCACGCTGGCCACGCAGATCGAAAAATACCGCCACTCCCCGGACGGCCGCACGCAAGATGCCCCCGAAAAGCTGCGTCAGATGATCTCGGCATCGGTCCGGGCCTACCGGCACGGCCCAGAGACCCTGCCTGTGCGCCGCCAAATCGTGCTGGACTACCTGAACACGGTGCCGCTCGCTGCGGCGCCCCGGCATGGTGAGGTGCATGGTCTGGGCGATGGGCTGTGGGTCTGGTTCGGGCTGGATTGGGGCGAGAGCAACCGGCTGTTGGCATTGCCCGCCGCCGACACCGACCCCGACACCCTGGCGGCGCAGGCAGTGGCTTTGCGGCACGTGGTCGCTCTGATGATTGCCCATCGACGCCCTTCATGGTTTCTGGGGCGAGGTCCCGGGCGCGATGCACTGGCCCGGTTGACCGATGCCCATCTCCGGCTGATGGCCGATGCCGGGCTGATCGAGTCGGCCCTGCGTGATGCCGCGCTGCTCACGCCGCTGACCTTCCGAGACTTTGCCACCCAGCCCGCCTGGAGCCCGCAGATGCCCAGCAAAGGCACGGCTGCCGTCCGCAATCGCCTGGCAGGTCAGCTGGGGGTCAGTCTGTACACCCTGGACCGGCTGGATCTGTCCATTCACACCACCTTGAACCAGGGGCTTCAGGACGCTGCTGGTGATTACCTGTCTCGCCTGAACGAAGTGGACTTTGCCCGCAGTCAGCAGTTGTTGGGCGACCGTTTGCTGCGCGCCGACACCCTGCCAGGCGTGCATTACAGCCTCACCGTGATGGAAGCCACGCCTATGGGTAATGTGGTGCGTCTGCAAACCGATACCACCGGCCAACCCCTGGACATCAATGAAGGCTCCAAGCTGGAGCTGGGCTCCACCGCCAAGCTTCGCGTACTGGCTACCTATCTGGAGATGGTGGCCGAGGCCCATGCTCGCTTGGCACCGCTGAGCCCAGCTGAACGGCGAGGCTGGCCGGTCGATCCCGCTGACACCCTGACCCTGTGGGTGCAAGGCTGGCTATTGACTCATCCAGGGGCGGACCTGCCAAGCACCTTGTCGGCTGCGCTGGAGCGGCGATTCTCGGCCAGCACCGACGAGCGCTTCTTCACCGGGGGCGGCGTGCATACCTTCGGCAACTTCCGCCGCGAAGACGATGCTCGCAACCCGACCATTCGCGAAGCCATGCAGGAATCCCTCAACCTGCCTTTCGTCCGCTTGCTGCGCGAACTTGTTCAACACAGCACCCACCAGTCGCAAGGCAGTATCCTGCCCCTGTTGTCCAACCCGGATGACCCGCGGCGAGATGTGTTGCTGGCCCGCTTTGCAGATCGCGAAGGGCAGGTCTTCCTGCGGCGATTCTGGCGCAAGACCGAGAGCATGCCCCCCGATGTCCTGCGCAGCTATCTGCTGGATGGCCTGCGACCCACGCCGGAGCGCCTGGTGGCGGTCTTCCGTTATCTGCAGCCCGATGCCACGCCTGACGACCTTCAGCAATTCCTACAGGCCCGACTGGGCGACGCCGCTCCTGTGCGCGCGCGCATGGAGCGGCTGTACCAGCAGTTTGCCCCCGATGCGCTGGACCTGCCTGACCGCGGGCACGTCGCGCGGGTCCACCCCCTGGAGTTATGGGTGGTGGGCTTTCGCTTGCAGCACCCGGAGGCCTCGCTGGTGCAGGCCATCGCGGCCAGCGAGGGCGAGCGGCAGGCCGTGTATCGCTGGCTGTTCCGCACCCGCGTTCGTTCGGCTCAGGACAGCCGCATCGCCACCATGCTGGAAGTCGAGGCCTTCATGGACATCCACCAGCGCTGGTCGCGGCTGGGCTATCCTTTCCCGCAACTGGTGCCTTCCCTGGCCACCGCGCTGGGCAGCTCCGGTGATCGGCCCGCTGCGCTGGCCGAACTCATGGGCATCATCGTCAACGATGGCGTCCGTCAGCCGCTGATTCGCACCACAGCGGTTGATCTGGCTATGGACACGCCCTACGAGACCCGGCTGCAGCGGTCGATCGGTCCCACGGGTGAGCAGGTCATGCACCCCGATGTGGCCCGTGCCCTGCGGCAGGTGTTGGCCGAAGTGGTGGATGAAGGCACAGCGCGGCGGCTGTCGGGCGGATTCCGGCTGTCGGATGGCACCGAATGGCGTCTGGGCGGCAAGACGGG
>JAUVYR010000162.1 GCA_030602985.1 Burkholderiales bacterium | reverse complement strand
CGCATCCTGCTCATTGAAGACTCTTCTCATTTCCAGAACCTGGTGTCCTTGCTGGTCAAGCAGAAGTTTCCCGGGGTGGATCTGCACATCGCGCACGACGGCATCACCGGTCTGGTGTCTTTTGGGCACCTCCAACCCGATCTGATCATCGTCGACATCCTGCTGCCCGGCATTGATGGCGCCACGATGATCACCGGTTTGCGTCAGCATTCCCTGTTCGGCGAGTGCAAGCTGGTGGTGCTCACGTCTCTGGATGACGATCAGCGTGAACCCTACGCGTATGCGTTGGAGGGCGTGGATGTGGTGCACAAGCCCAGGCTGGTCCAGGACCTGCCCGCTCTGATCGAATCCGCCCTGGGGCATCTGCTGAAGCCTGCGCCGGCCGAAGCCTGACGGCTGCTCGTTTGGTTGCTACCTCTTGGCCAGTGTCAGGGCGTGTTCAACGTGCCCGGCATCAACCAGAGCAAAAAGGCAGTCATGGTGATGTAGCGCAGGCATTTGCCGATGGCCATGTACAGCACACAAGGCCAGAATGACAGCCGAAGCCATCCCGCTACGGCACACAGCGGGTCTCCAATGATGGGAAGCCAGCTCAGGAGGCAGGCCTTCGGACCGAAACGTTGCAGCCAGTCCAGCGCCCGTATGTGCGTTTGTGAACCTCGCGCATGATCGACCAGCTTGTGAGTGCCATAGCCCATGAGCCAGCTGACGGTCCCCCCTAGGGTATTGCCAACTGTCGCGACCGCTACCGCAGGCCAGAACAGATCCGGATTCAGCTTGACCAATCCGAACAGCACGGGTTCCGAGCCCATGGGCAGCAGTGTGGCCGAAATGAAAGCGACCACAAATAGCGTACTCAGACCGAACTGAGGCAGACTCAGCGTTTCCAGCAGGGACCACAGCCAGGCTTCCATGGCGGCAGAGTATAGGTGGGGGTGGAAGACCCAGTCATCTGCGGGTTACAATCCTGCACAATTTTTCAGCATCTTTCGGTTTGCCCCCTGTTCGATCAGGGCGAAGGTGCTGGGTGTCTCCCCATGCATCTCGGCCCCTATTCATTACCCAATCGACTGTTCGTCGCTCCCATGGCGGGGGTGACCGATCGGCCTTTCCGCCGCTTGTGCAAGCAGCTGGGTGCGGGCTATGCCGTCAGTGAAATGGTCACCTCGCGGCCTGACTTGCGTGACAGCCTCAAAACCTCCCGTCGTGCCAATCATGAGGGGGAACCGGGCCCGATTGCGGTGCAGATTGCCGGCACCGACGCCGAGATGATGGCCGAGGCAGCTCTTTACAACATCGACCGGGGTGCTCAGATCATCGACATCAACATGGGATGCCCGGCCAAAAAGGTCTGTAACAAATGGGCCGGTTCTGCCCTGATGCAGGACGAAAGCCTGGCCATTCAGATTGTGGAAGCGGTGGTGACCGCTTGCGAACCCCATGATGTGCCGGTGACCTTGAAGATGCGCACAGGCTGGTGCCAATCCGCCAGAAATGCACCTGTGCTGGCGCGGGCCGCTGAAAGTGCAGGTGTGCAGATGCTGACCATCCACGGTCGCACCCGCGAGCAGGGCTACAAAGGGGTTGCCGAGCATGATACGGTCGCGGCCATCAAGGCGAACGTGCGCATCCCGGTTGTCGCCAACGGCGATATCGACAGCCCGGAAAAAGCCCGTGATGTGCTGGCTGCCACCGGTTGCGATGCGATCATGATTGGCCGCGCTGCCCAAGGCCGCCCCTGGTTGTTCCGCGAGGTGGCCCACTTCCTGACGACGGGCGAGCATCTGCCCCCACCCACCCCTGAAGAGCTGCGCGAGTGGATGCTGGAGCATCTGCACGATCACTATGCCCTCTACGGTGAATACACCGGTGTGCGTACGGCACGCAAGCACCTCGGCTGGTACGCGCGGGCACTGCCCGGTGATCCGGCGCTGACCCATCAATTCCGCGAAGCCATCAACCGCAGTGAAGACTGCCAAACCCAATTGCAATATGTGCGCGACTTCTTCGATGAAGCTGCGGACGACGAAAACTGGACCCTGGCTGCATGAGCTCCCACCACCTGTCTGACTGTGTGAAGGCCAATATCGAGGCTTATCTCAATGACCTGAATGGCACCGAACCCGCCAACATGCATGACATGCTGACTCGCGCAGTCGAGAAGCCTTTGCTGGAGCTGGTGATGGCCCGGGCACAGTACAACCAGTCCCGTGCCGCGCAATGGCTGGGCCTGAATCGCAACACCTTGCGGAAAAAGTTGCTCGAACACGGCTTGCTGGACAGCTGATCGCTGCGTCTGTCCTCTACACGTGGTCCTGATGTTTTTTTGAATTCTGGAACTCCTTCGATGAAAGCTCTCCTCTCGGTCTCCGACAAAACCGGCGTGCTCGACCTGGCCCGCGAATTGCACGCGCTGGGTGTGCTGCTGATTTCCACAGGCGGTACCGCCAAGCTGCTCGCCGACAACGGCTTGCCAGTGACCGAGGTGGCCGAAGTCACCGGTTTCCCCGAGATGCTGGACGGCCGCGTCAAGACGCTGCACCCCATGGTGCACGGTGGTTTACTGGCCCGGCGTGACCTGCCCGAGCACATGGCGGCCTTGCAGCAGCATGGCATCGGCACCATCGACATCCTGGTGGTCAATCTCTACCCCTTCGAGGCCACTGTGGCCAAGCCCGGCTGCACCCTGGCCGACGCGATCGAGAACATCGACATCGGTGGCCCGGCCATGGTGCGTTCCGCCGCCAAGAACTGGAAAGACGTGGCCGTGCTGACCGACGCCAGCCAGTACTCCATCGTTGTGTCCGAG
>JAUVYR010000141.1 GCA_030602985.1 Burkholderiales bacterium | reverse complement strand
GGCCAAGCGGCCCGGTGCCTGGCTGGGCCGGCTGGCTGGCATGCCGAACCCTTCCAGGTTGACCAGCCGACGAATCCGTTCAGGCCGCACACCGGCGTACATCATGGCCACGTTGCCGCCCATGCTGTGCCCGATCAGGTCTACAGGCGCGTCGGCAGGCCGTCCCACCTGGGTGTTGAGTTGCGGGATCAGCTGATCCAGATCGGCCAGGTAATCTACAAAAGTGTAGTGGTCAGTCTGCCCATAGTGGCTGGGGTGTGCCGACAGAACATGAGCGGGTCGCGTGTGCCCGAAGCCACGCCAGTCGGGGGCAACCAGATGCCGGGTGCACAGCATGGTGTCGGAGAGCGCGTCCACCATGAATTGCCATGAGGCGGACACGTCCATCCAGCCGTGCACCAGAACGACCAATGGGGCCTCAGTAGTGGCAGGACCCCAGTGACGCAATTGATAACGGTAGGCGCGAATGAGCGACTGGGTGGTTTCAGAGGGGCGAATGATTGGGTACATTCATGGGATTATTCAGGAGACAAGCGTGAGAGTCAGTCAACCCAGAGACGGTTATGCCGCTTTGCATGCCCAGTTTCACTGGCATGTGCCCAAACACTTCAATATGGCCGACGTGTGCTGCAGGCGTTGGGCCAGCCAGCGCTCGACCGCTCGCCAGACCGCCGTGATTGAGGACGGCCCAGCGCAGAAACCGCGCCACCGCTCCTATGGTGAACTGGCCGAAGCGGCGAATCGTCTGTCAAACGCGCTGTCTCTGCTCGGGGTACGCAAAGGCGATCGGGTCGCGATCGTTTTACCGCAGCGCTTTGAAACGGCGGTGGCCTACATGGCCGTGCTCCAGCTGGGGGCAGTGGCCATGCCGCTGTCTCAACTGTTTGGGCCAGAAGCCCTGGAATACCGCCTGCAGGACAGCGCAGCGGTGCTGGCCTTGGTGGATGACACGACTGGGCCGGCGGTCATGGGCGTTCGGGAACGCTGCCCGGCCTTGCGCCATGTGGTCGGGATGACGGGCGCTTTCGATACCGATGTCATCGACTGGCCACATGCCCGTGAGGGCATGCGCAAGCGTTTTGAGCCGGTCAAGACCCTGGCGGCCGACCCCGCAGTACTCATCTACACCAGCGGCACCACAGGCAATCCGAAGGGGGCCTTGATTCCTCACCGGGCGCTGATCGGCAACCTGACGGGGTTTGTGTGCAGCCAGAACTGGTTTGGCTTTGACCCGTACGACGTCCGCCAGCCCTCCCAAGCGGTGTTCTGGAGCCCGGCCGACTGGGCCTGGACGGGCGGGTTGATGGACGCGTTGCTGCCCACGCTGTATTTTGGGCGTCCCATCGTCGCGTGGAATGGCCGGTTTTCGCCGGATGCGGCATTCGAACTGATGCAACGCCATTGCGTGACGCACAGCTTCCTCTTTCCCACGGCGCTCAAGGCTATGATGAAGGCCTACCCTGCACCCCAATCACACTTCGAATTGCGCTTACAGGCCATGATGAGCGCGGGTGAGGCTGTGGGTGACGCCGTGTTCCAGTACTGCCAGAGCCAGCTGGGCGTGACGGTGAACGAAATGTTCGGGCAGACCGAAATCAATTACGTGGTGGGCAACTGTTCGCTGCTGTGGCCAGCCCGACCCGGCAGCATGGGCAAAGGGTATCCGGGCCACCGGGTGGCGGTGATCGACGACTCGGGCGCGGTTTGCCCGCCCGGCGTCGTCGGTGAGGTGGCGGTGCACCGGCGCGACGTGCATGGTCAGCTGGACCCGATTTTTTTCCTGGGATATTGGAACAACGAGGCGGCCACCCAAGCCAAATTCACTGGTGACCCGCTCGACAGCTGGTGCCGCACCGGTGATCTGGCTCTGTGCGATGAAGATGGCTACCTGTGGTATCAGGGGCGAGCCGATGATGTGTTCAAGGCAGCGGGTTACCGCATCGGGCCGAGCGAGATTGAAAACTGCCTCATCAAGCACCCGGCGGTGATGAATGCGGCCGTTGTTCCCAAGCCCGATGAGCAGCGCGGTGCGCTGGTCAAGGCCTATGTGGTGCTGTCACCGGATCAGGCCGCGCTGCGCTCGCAGTCCGTGCATCCATCTACCGAATTTGATGGGCCGCTCGTGGCTGAACTGCAAAGGCATGTCAAAGGCATGCTGGCCCCCTACGAATACCCCAAGGAGATCGAATTCATCGATGCGCTGCCCATGACCACCACAGGCAAGGTGCAGCGCCGGGTGCTGCGCTTGCAGGAAGAGGCGCGCGCTGGACTTAAAAACGACGGGACACGCCGAACATGAGGGCCGCAGTGCCCAGAATGTGAACTTCGGCGGCGGTGCGGTCGGAGAGGCGGTAACCTATGGCCGGAATGACGGCGGGCGAAAACCCCCGTACATTGAGCGGGACCTTGTCCTCAAAGGGTTCGACGTAGCCATACAAAATGCCGGCCGTGACCGAGGCGTACCAATTGGGGTTCCGCTGGGAGAGTTGAGGCCACGTCCAGCCGGTGAAGGCATACAAGGACGGTTGCCCGAATGAATTGCTGAACACGCTGATACCGCAGGAGCGATCGTTGGGCAGGTGGCGTTGCAAACCCAGCAAAACCACATTTTTATGCTCTTCAGAATAACGCCAATGGTAGGTGTATGGCGAGAAAAAGACGGTGTTGTGCTGGTCGGCAGCGCCACGCTCGAAGCCAGGGCAGGGCGACCAGCCAGAAGCAGCGGCGGGGAGAGCCATTGTTCCGAAAGCGAACAGCGCGGAAGCCGCGTGAAGGGTCAGTTTGGGCATGAGCCTGTGAGCCTGATCAATAGACAAGGTTCCCCGTAAGGCTCAGGCGTCCATGATCACCGGGCCTCCTTTGCTGATCGCTCGCTGGTAGGCTGGGCGTTGTTGCACCTTGTCTAGCCAGGCACGCAACGCCGGATATGCAGACCCGCCGGCCGCGCGGGACAAAGCCGCTTCCGCCGCAAAACTCATCTGAAAATCCGCCAGTGTGAGGTGATCACCCGAAAACCAGGCGTGCTGACTCAATTCGGCATTCAGATAGGGCAGAGCGGTGGCCAGATTGGGGTCGATCAGTTTCTGTTGCACCTGCTGGCAGATGCCTCGGGCAATGGGTTTGACGAAAAAAGGCATCGGCTGTTTGGGAATGCTCATGAACACCAGCTTCATGAGCAGCCAGTTCATGAGCGAGCCTTCGGCGTAGTGCATCCAGAAGCGGCAGCGCAGGTGTTCCGGGGTGCCTTTGGCAGGTACCAGGTGAGCGAGTTCGGCGGGTGCCTGGTCGGCGAAAGCATCGGCCAGGTATTCCAGAATGGCGCCTGACTCTGCCACCACCAGTGACCCATGCGTGATGACGGGGGATTTTCCCAGAGGATGAACGGTCTTCAGTTCTGGCGGCGCAAGACGGGTTTTGGGGTCGCGCCGGTAGGTTTTGAGCTCATACGGCACGCCCAGTTCTTCGAGCAGCCAAAGAATGCGCTGTGAACGCGAGGTTTCCAGATGGTGGACGGTCAGCGGATGGGTGGTCATGCGATTCAGCCTGTGGTGCGTAGCCCAGCGGCACTGCCGTTGATGGAGTGGTGGATGCCTCGTTTGACCTTTTCAGCCTGACTGCCGGCGCGGTAACGCCGGATCAACTCGACCTGCAGGTGATGCAATGGATCGATGTAGGGGAAACGGTGTTCGATGGAGCGGGCGAGGGCTGGGTTGTCCGCCAGCC
>JAUVYR010000081.1 GCA_030602985.1 Burkholderiales bacterium | reverse complement strand
CGACACCATACGCGCCACGGCCGCCAACGCCGGCTGGCTGGACATCAAGATGGTGCCGGAGCGCCACAACCACGTGAAAGTGCTGCTGCTCATGGACGTGGGGGGCACCATGGACGAGCACATCCAGCGGGTGGAGGAACTGTTTTCGGCCGCCAAGAACGAATTCAAACACCTGGAGTTCTACTACTTCCACAATTGCGTCTATGACTATGTGTGGCGCAACAATCGCCGCCGGTATGCCGAGAAGTTCGAAACGTGGGACGTGATTCGCAAGTACAACAAGGATTACAAGCTGATCTTCGTCGGCGACGCGACCATGAGCCCGTACGAGATCCTTCAACCGGGGGGCAGCGTGGAATACAACAACGAGGAAGCGGGCGCAGAATGGCTGCAACGCCTCACCCATGCATTTCCCCGCTTCGCCTGGATCAACCCCGAGCCGCCCGGCATGTGGCAGTACCGCCAGAGCATTGCCATCATCCAGCAGCTGATGAGCCAGCGCATGTATCCGCTCACGCTCAAGGGGCTGGAAGACGCCATGAGGACGCTGAGCAAGTGACGTGGTGCTGCCTGGAGATGATGCGCCGGGGGCTGGCTGCCTGTCTGGTCTCTGTCGCCATGGTCGGATGGGCGCAGGACACCTCTTCGCCCACTTTCGACCTTGTGGTGGATGCACCGGCGCCACTGGATGCCTTTCTGCTCAGACATGCGGAGCTGAATCGCTTTCGCGAATTACCTGGACTGACCTCAGCTGAACTGGAGCGCCTGGTGGCGCAATCGGCGCGAAACATGCGCGATCTGCTGGGCACGCAAGGCTATTTCAACCCCACGGTCCGGACGCACCTGGAAGAGAATGAAAACGCACGGCCGCGTATCCGCATTGAAGTGGACCCTGGGGTCGCCGCCCGCATTTCCAGGGTGGAGATCACCCTGCGCGGCGCGATCAATGACGACGCAGAAGCCCAGCAGCAACGCGCGGCGGTCAATCAGGACTGGGGATTGCCGGTGGGCGAGGCATTCAGCCAGTCAGCGTGGGATACCGCCAAAGGTCGCGCTCTGCGCACAATGACTGCGCAACGTTTTCCACGGGCGCAATTGGTCAACTCCCTGGCCGATGTGATTCCCGACACCAATGAAGTCCAACTGTTTGTGGAACTGGATTCAGGCCCTGCGGTCCGGTTAGGCCCGATCCAGATCGATGGGGTCCAGCGATACGAGGCCGAATGGGCGCGGCGCATGGTGGAACTGGCCGGCGTTCGCCCCGGTGAAGTGTTTGACGAGGCGCTGCTGCAGGACGCTCAACGGCGCCTTACCGAGAGCGGTTACTTCCCTTCCGCTTTTGTATGGCTGGCGCCCGAGGGGGACCCGCAAGCGCACCCCGTCATCGCACGGGTGCGTGAAGTGCCTCTGCAGAAAGCGGTGCTGGGTCTGGGCTTCAATACCGACCGGGGACCTCGGTTGACGCTGGAGCACACCCATCATCGCTTGCCCGGCATCGATTGGCGGAGCGTCACCCGCTTCCAGTGGGAGTCAGATACCACCACGTTGGGGGTCAATCTGTCTTCCCCTATTGACGAGAAGGGCTGGCGCTGGATCACGGGCGGGGAAGCCCAACGCCAACTGGATGGCCCTCGAAGAACGGTGAGCCAGCAATGGTTGCTGGGCCAGTCACAGGACACGCCGACGCTGGATCGCAGTTTTTTTGTCCAATGGGACCGATCCGTGACACGCGACTCGGCCGCTGGCACCCTCCCGGAACAGGCCACGGCCATCAGTGCCAACTACGCATGGACACGGCGACGCCTCGATGACCTGACCGCACCGCAGCGCGGCTACGGGTTGGGTGTGGAGCTGGGTACCGGCGTGACGCTGAGCCAGGAACGGCGACCCTATCTGCGCAGCCGCGTCCGCTGGCTGGGCTATTGGCCGGTGGGTGAAGCCACCGATCGCCCCAGCCGCCTGGCCCTTCGCGTCGACGTGGGGGGTGTGTGGGCGCAGGCAGGTGCGCCTGTGCCTGTCAATCAGCGTTTTCTGGCTGGGGGCGACAACAGTGTGCGTGGGTACTCAGCACGAGAAATCGGCGTGCCGCTGCCTACCGGCGGGGTGGAAGCCGGCCGCTGGATGACGGTGGCCAGCGTGGAGTGGCAGCGACCGATCTGGCGCGATGGCCAGCGCACGGCCTGGGAATCGACCCTGTTTATCGATACTGGAGCCGTGGCTAACCGCCCGGGTGACCTCTCACCGGTCACGGGGATCGGGGCGGGTGTGCGCTACAACAGTCCCGTGGGACCGCTGCAGGCGGACCTGGGGTACGGCATCGACCGCAAGCAGCTGCGCTTGCATCTCAGCGTGGGGTTCACGTTCTGATGGCGTCGAACGCCTCTGTTCACGTGCGGCGCACCACCGTTTGGCGGCGCGGGCTGTCGTGGCTCGGCGATGCAGTAGCAAGCCTCATCTGGCTGGTCAGCGCCATGCTGGCACTGGTACTGGCGGGTCTGCTGGCGGTCGGGCTCTGGGCCGCCACACCGCTGGCCTTGCCCCATACATTGAGCTGGGTTCAGGAATCGCTGAAAGACCCGGACACCGGCCTTTCCCCCCTTCGGTTCAAGGGGGCACGGGGCAGCCTGCTGGGGGGCGGTCACATCGAACACCTCACCTGGGAAGACGGCGGGCTGACGGCGGAGATCCGTGGACTGACGCTGCTGTGGTCAGCTGACCAGCTGCTGTCGCTGGCCTTTCAACGCTCCCTGTCATTGGACCGATGGGCCATCGACGCTTTGACGCTGACCGATGATCGCCCACCTCCTACCGATCCCACACCCTTGCAGCCACCAACCGATCTGCGGCTGCCCTGGCTGCAGGCCGTCGATCTGTCGCTGTCCATCGGCACCTTCCACTGGACTGGCGAACCGGGGGTGCATGCCGGACCCTTCCAGGGTCGTTACCGGTACAGCGCTGCGACCGGCCACCAGCTCGACGTCGATGCCCTGCACTGGCAAGAAGGCCTTTACACACTGCAAGCGCAGGTGGCTACCGACCCCTCCATGGCTGTGCTACTCCGTCTGTCAGGTGAGGTGCACACGCCGGCCATGGATGAACTGCCGGCACAACACCTGACTCTGAACGCCGAGGCATCAGGCACCCTGGCGGGTCCACACGCCCGGATCGAACTGACCGGCACACTCCAACCCGTTGCAGGGGGGCTGGCCGTTGGCCCTGGCCCGCGTCTGTCACTGGTTGCGGCCCTGCTCCCCTGGGCCCCAATGCCCATCGAGCACGCCGATGTAAACATGCAGAATATCAACATCGCCCAGTTCTGGCCGCCTGGGCCTCAGACCCGGCTGGACGGGCAGTGGCGTGCTGGTGCGCCGGACGCCCAAACTCCCGGCGCAGGCTGGCAAGTACAGGGACAGCTGACCAACCAACTCCCCCGACCCTGGGATCAAGGCGGACTCCCGCTGAACCGGCTCCAGGCCGACCTGCAGCTCACCGAAGCCGATCTCGTGGTGCGACAACTCACCATCGAGTTGGGGCGCGGTCAGGCACGAGCGGCGGGGACCGTTCGGCGAACCCCTCAGGGGCCCGAAGCCAATGGCCAGGTTACCCTCACCCAGGTCAATCTGAGGGATGCATGGTCCACGCTGCCCGATGCCGCCTGGAATGCCGAGGGGCAAGCCAGCGCAGCAGGGGCTCAAACACGCTGGCAGATCCGCCTGTCACCTGCCCAGGCTCAGGATTTACCGTCTCTGGATGCAGCGGGTCATTGGGCAGGCGAGACCGTGGCCATTGAGCGGCTGCAACTCGACTGGTTGGGCAGCCGGTTGACTGGTCGGGTGGGAGCCCTTCGATCAGATGTCACCTTCGAGCAAGCCGAATGGAGCTGGACGGCGCCAGGCCTGACCTTGTCAGGGCAGGGGAACTGGCCCTTGGCCGCATCAGGGGCGACGGCTCAGCTGGATGCGCCCGATCTGGCCCGTTTCCAGCGATGGGGGCGCGACGCCTTGCGAATCATGGCCACTCGATGGCCAGCCGGGCATTTGCAGGGTCAATGGGCCGACTGGCTGGCCTGGGACCTGCAAGGTCAGGTTCGTTGGCACGCCCAGGCCACCCCAGAGGTGCAGGGTGTGGAATGGCAGTCCGGCTTGCAAATGGATGTGGGCGTGATGGCGCAGGACGCCCGCTGGGAAGCCCGAGGAGAGACCCGCGTGCGTGGCCGTCGACTGCTCACGGCAGGGCCGACCGATGACTGGCTCCAGATCGATACCCTGTCCATGCAGGGTGGAGGCACCCACCACCCCATGCTATGGCGTGTGGCATTGAACGAACCCCTGGACATAGAGCGCCGGGCGGACGGTCAGCTGCGTGTCGGGGCGGGCCAGCTGCACTGGCAACCGGTCAGACCCCGATCCAGGGTGAATGCCCCAGGTATGGCCTTCGCGACCGAACCCGCCCTGCTGGCCTGGGAGCCGCTGACCTGGCATGAGGGGCACTTGGACACCCGTGGCCGGATCAGCCAAGTAGCCATGAGTTGGGTCAATGCCTGGCTCGTCACACCCGACAGGCCACAGGGGCCATTGACCGCCAGCGGGCTGGAGGGTGATGTCTGGCTGGGGGCCACATGGGACCTCAGCCTGCCGTTGACCGCTGCAACCGCGGCAACGGCAGCCACAGTGCCTCGCGCCAACTGGCGCATCCAGCATGAACGAGGCGACTGGTCTATGACGGGCCGCGTGGGCACAGAAACACGCACTTTCACCAGTGGCATACAGACCCTGGCACTCACAGGCCAATTGAACGGCGAGGCCCTGATCACCGAATGGCGACTGGACACCACCGAACTGGGGCAAGCGCGGGGGCGTCTGGAAACCCTCGTCCGTCCACCCGAAGAGGGCATGGGCTGGGCATGGCCCGTCAACGCCCCTCTCACGGGCGACGCGCAGATGCAGTGGAGCCAGCTGGATCTGCTGGCGCCGTTCCTGCCCCCGGGCTGGCGCGTTGAAGGTGCGCTGGCGGCACAAGCCCAATTGACTGGCGATCGGCAAACGCCCTACCTGGGTGGACGTATCCATTTGCAGCAACTCGCCATTCGTTCGCTGGTGGACGGTATCGATTTCTCGGACGGGGAGTTGATCGCTCGGCTTCAGGGCCAGCAGATGGTGCTTGAACGCTTGTATCTGCAAGGCGCTGGTGGGGCTGAGGGCGGCACGCTGAGCGGTGAAGGACAGATCGGCTGGCGCCCGCTGGCAACAGGCGGCTGGGAACCGGAGCTTGACCTCGTCTTCCATGCCAACGAGTGGCGTGTGCTGGCGCGGGCGGATCGGCGGCTGATCCTGTCGGGACAGATACGGGCCCAACTCAACGCGGCGTTGCTGGACCTGACAGGTCGCTTCCAGGCACAACAGGCCCTGTTCCTGTTGCCGGATGAAGCCACCCCCACCCTGGGCAGCGATGTGGTGATTCGCGGGGGTTCGATGCCTGTCCCCTTGCATGCGCAGTTGCCTTTCCAGACGCGCCTGCATGTCGCCCTCGATCTGGGCAACCGCTTCGAAATCCGGGGGCTGGGCTTGCAGACCGCGCTTGAAGGCCAGTTACTGATTGCTGCCCGACCCGGCCAGCTCACGCCGAGTCTGTCTGGTGACATCCGGACGGTTCGAGGCACTTACCGGGCTTACGGTCAGCGTCTGGACATCGAGCGTGGCCTGATCCGTTTCAATGGTCCTTATGACAACCCGGCTCTGGACATCCTGGCCGTTCGGCCTCACCCCACCCAGAAAGTCGGGGTCGAGATCAGCGGCAATGCTCAGGCACCACGGGTGCGCCTCTATGCTGATCCAGACTTGCCCGACAGCGAAAAACTCGCATGGCTGATCCTGGGTCGCCCCGCCAGTGGTGGCGGTGCCGAAGCCGCCCTGCTACAGCAAGCTGCCTTGGCGCTATTGAGCGGTCAGGGCGGGCAGCGCGACGGCAGCCTGGTGCAGAATCTGGGGCTCGATGAACTCTCCCTCCAGGGCCAGGCCGTGAATCCGGACGGCACCACCACCGCAGCGGCCGTGACGCTGGGTAAACGCATTTCGGAACAGCTTTACGTGAGCTACTCACGCAGTGTGACCGGTGCGTCCGGCACAGTGGCTGTGTTTCTGGACCTGTCCCGATTCATCACCCTGCGGGCGCAGGCGGGGGATGACAACGCCCTGGACATCATCTTCACCCGTGAATTCGATCGCTGGCGTACGCCACGTACAATCGCACCGGCCTCCCCGTAGTTCAATGGATAGAACGGCTGCCTCCTAAGCGGCAAATACAGGTTCGATTCCTGTCGGGGGGACCATCGAGCAGTTTCAGCAGGTTTCCGGACGTCCCGAAAAATATTGTTTTCATAGGGAAAACGGCTTTTTTTCGTCCCGCAAAGTTCCTCAAAGTTCGCCCCAAGCCCGACCATTTTGGGGGCAACTTTGGGGGCAACTTTTTCACGGTCGATCCGGATCGTGATCGATCGAGCTCGTAGCGGCCGGGGTCAGCCGATACCCCTCCCCCTTTCGATGGCCATTCTGACAAATGGACACTCCACCAGGCTCGACGACCTATTCAATAGATTTTTTTTATCGATATTGCAAAGTTGCACATCATTAACTAAAACTTTCACTATTCAAAAAATCGACCCACTAGTGTTTCAACGGGGTTCGAATTACCCTCACCAACTCCTTCCAGGAAGGACCCAAAGCCCCCCCCCACCCCGAGCAGGTTTCATACTTCCTTCGGGCTATGACTGTTTTTTAGTGGGGACACCGGGGACAACCCAGAAAAAATGTCTTAACCCATTGATTCAATTAAGTATTTTTGTCCCCGCTTGAGGTGGGGACAGAGGTGGGGACAGTTTTTCAGGTGGGGACAAAAGTCGGTGTTTTAGGTTTCATTGCTTCATCTTTGGTTTCATTTGTAGTTTTTTGACCGCGAAAAGAGTTTTCATCCCCGCCCCCTATCGGGCGGCACGGAAACAAAAAAACCCCGGCACTGGGCCGGGGCAAACATCCCGCATGGACAAGACGGGATGAACCGCAATGATGTGGACTTACTGGCGGGTCAGATACCCAGGGACTTTCTGACTTCACGCCTGACTGATCGCTCGAATCTGTCCTGCGTTGCCGCTTTTCTGACGATCCGGTCGAGTGAGTATTTCGGTTTGTAGTTGGGCCGCCTGACGAACATCAGCACAGGCTTGAGAATGGATCCGTGAATCCCGGTCTTTGCCCAAATGCCAGGAAACAGGTGACTGGTGCGGCCACTGCGAAGAGGGCCATAGGCCACGAAGAACACGACGCCCCTAATGGTTTTGTATTCTCGGCCGTTCTGGCCCTTGACCACGCCACGATTTGCGAGCTGATCGCGGCGCTTCTGTGTCATGTTGGCTCGGTAACCGACCTCTCCCATCGCCCGAAAGTAGCTGAGCAACTGCACCAGGAATGAGCCTTTCAGATTGCCTCGCCCGTCATCGCTGCCTGGATAAGGGTCCTTGGGAATCGACGTGTAAAACCCGGGCGGCAGTATGCCAGCGCGCTGCAGGGCCACCTCCGAGCGCTTGAGGTTTCGCTCACCCCCAAAGAACTGCGCGTTGACGATCTTTTCAGGGTCGACACCCTTGCCGCCCATGTAACGTGGCCACACCTTGATGCTTTGCTTTTCTGGCGTGGCACGGTCGAGCCAGACACTCTGTCTGTTGATTCACCGTACAAACTGAGCCAGTGTTCACGCCGAATATTGAGCCACTAGTTTTAAGGATGTTTTGTCAGTTGGTTGTGGATAAGTCTAACGGCTGGGTCGTTTGATCGGCTCCTTTCTGGGCTTTGGCCCG
>JAUVYR010000144.1 GCA_030602985.1 Burkholderiales bacterium | reverse complement strand
CGCCACATGAGCAACACGGAAAAGGTGGTGCAGTTCCTGGCCAGCCACCCTTTTGTGAGCCGCGTGGGCCACCCGCTGCTGGAGTCCCACCCCAGCCACGCGCTGGCACAGAAGCTGCTGCCACGCGGCGCCGGCGGTGTGTTCAGCTTCGACATGAAAGGCAGCCGCGAGCAGGGCAAAGCCTTCATCGAAGCCCTCAAGATCTTCAGCCACTTGGCCAATGTGGGCGACTGCCGCAGCCTCGTCATCCACCCCGCCAGCACCACCCATTTCCGCATGAATGACGAAGCGTTGGCAGGCGCCGGCATCGGCCCTGGCACCATCCGCCTGTCTATCGGGCTGGAAGACCCGGACGACCTGATCGACGACCTGAAGCGGGCACTGAAAGCGACTGAGAAAGCCGCAGAAAAGGCAGGGGCCTGACCATGATCATCAATGTGCAAGGCGCCCCGCTCTATGCCTACACCGGCGGCAAACCCTTCGACCCGGCCAAGCCCACGGTCGTGTTCATCCATGGTGTGCTCAACGACCACAGCGTGTGGATTCTGCAGAGCCGCTACCTGGCCCATCACGGCTGGAACGTACTGGCCATCGACCAGCCGGGCCATGGCAAGAGCGGCGGCGAGGCCCCTTCCACCGTGCAGGACGCCTCCCGCGCCGTGCTGGGCCTGCTTGACGCGCTGAAGATCGAGACAGCCGCGCTGGTGGGCCACAGCTTCGGCTCGTTGATCGCGTTGCAGACCGCGGCCGACGCGCCCGAGCGTGTGAGCCAGCTGGTGATGGTGGGTACAGCTTACCCCATGAAGGTATCCCCCGCCCTGCTGGACAGCTCGCTCAACCAGCCCATGAAGGCCATCGACATGGTCAACGTGTTCAGCCACTCCACCCTGGCGCCGCCGCCGTCGGCCCTGGGGCCGGGTACCTGGCTGCTGGGCGGCTCCAGGGCGCTGATGCGCCGGGTGCTGGCCAGCAATCCCCAGGTCAATGTGTTCCACCGGGGCTTCGTGGCCTGCGACAGCTACGACCAGGGCGAGCAGGCCATGGACCGGGTGCAGTGCCCGACGCTGTTCATTCTGGGCACACACGACCAGATGACCCCCCCGAAAGCCGCCAAGGCCTTGATTAGCCGTGCCAAACACGGCCACACCGTGTTGCTGCGAGCCGGACACTCCCTGATGACCGAAGACCCCGACGGGGTCTTGATGGCACTGACGCGCTTCCTGAAGGCCTGAAAACCGTGCTGATACCGGGGGCATAAGCGCCTATGGGGGGGGTGGCCCACGATTTGCTTCACTCTGTTGTCATGCTCGATTTCACCCCCCTCGATCTCCTGTGGATACTGTTGTGCGCCGGTCTGGTGTTTGTGATGCAGGCTGGCTTTCTATGCCTGGAATCTGGGCTGACGCGCAACAAGAACTCCATCAATGTGGCAGCGAAGAACCTGTCTGACTTCGTGGTCGCCGCCATGGTGTTCTGGCTGATCGGTTTCGGCTTGATGTTCGGCCCGTCCTGGTCGGGCTGGCTGGGCTGGGGGTTATTCGGCATTTTTGACCAGATCGGGAACAACGCCTCGTTGCTGGCGTTTGTGCTGTTTCAGATCATGTTTTGCGCAACGGCGGCGACCATCGTGTCAGGTGCAGTGGCGGAGCGTATGCGCTTCGGAGCGTATCTGGCCATGTCCGCGCTGGTCTCGCTGATTGTTTATCCGGTTTTCGGGCATTGGGCCTGGGGCGGCGTGCTCGGGGGTGAAACTGGGTGGCTGGGCGCGATGGGTTTTGTCGATTTTGCCGGCTCCACCGTGGTTCATAGTGTGGGCGGCTGGGTCGCGCTGGTGGCCGTGCTGATGGTCGGTCCACGACGTGGCCGCTTTCCCGCGCAAGGGGAGCCAGCCGTGATCCCCGCGGGCAATCTGCCCATGGCTATGCTCGGGGGTTTGCTGCTGTACCTGGGCTGGATGGGCTTCAACGGCGGCAGCTTGCTGGCCTTCAACAACGATGTGCCCGGGGTCATTGTCAACACCACCATGGGTGCCGTGGCAGGCAGTGCGGTGGGTCTCATTGCGGGGCGGCTCTGGCATGGTTATTACGAAATTCTCTACCTGATCAACGGCTTGATTGCCGGACTGGTGGCTGTGACGGCTGGCGCCCATGCCCTGACGCCGATGGCATCCATTCTCGTGGGTGCCGTGGGTTCGATGCTCATGGCGTGGGCGCAAAAAAAACTGCTGCAGTACCGGATCGACGATGCGGTGGGGGCCATTCCCGCCCATCTGGTGGCAGGCATCTGGGGGACGCTGGCGGTCGGCCTGTTCGGCGACCTGTTGATTTTGGATACCGGCAACACCCGCTGGGAACAGTTGGGCGTGCAAGTCCTGGGGATTGTGGTGTGTGGTGTCTGGTGCGTGCTGATCACCTGGCTCTTCTTGCGCCCCTGGCGACGAGGCGGTGGCTTGCGGGTGACCGAGGAGGAAGAGCGCACCGGGCTCAATGTGGCCGAGCACGGGGCCCGCACCGAGTTGCTGGACCTGCTTGATGCAATGGAAAGCCAGCGGCAATCGGGCGATCTGAGCCGTCGGGTGCCGGTAGAGGACTTCACCGAAGTCGGTCAGGTCGCCCAGGCTTACAACAAAGTGATCGAGGCGCTTGAGGTCGCCACCCAGCGCACCCTCTCCATCGTGCGCGACATGCGCGACGGCATCATCACCTTCACCCGGGACGGGGTTTTGACGAGCCTGAACCCCGGGGCCGAGAAATTGCTGGGAGTGGCCGCGCATCAGGGCGTGGGCCAGCCGCTGGCGGACGTGTTGCGACAGGCCGGTCATGCCCACAAGCTGGATGCCGACGAGCTGTGCCGGCCAGGTGTCAAGCTCGAGCTTCGCATGGCCCGGCCCGGTGGGCAGAAAGTGTTCTATGAGGTCTCGGTCAGTGAAAACCACCAGGATGCCGAATTGCGCTTCACGGGGACCTTGCGGGATATCAGCGACCGCAAACATGTGGAGGCCGAGCTCCACCAGCAGCGTGATCTGGCGCAAGTGACCCTGGCGTCGATCGGTGACGGGGTCATCACCACCGATGAAGCCGGGGTGATCCAGTACATCAATCCGGTCGCGGCCCGACTGACCGGCTGGCCTGCCCATCAAGCCAAAGGCCAACTGATCACAGCCGTATACAACCTGCAGGACGAGAATACGCGGCAGGCCCTCCCGAATCCGATTCGGGAAGTGCTTAAGCGCAATCAGTTGCTGCCCCGGCGGGAACATGCCCTGCTGTTGCGGCGTGGCGACGACAGCGTGCCCGTGCTGGACACAGCAGCGCCGATCCGCTCCCGGGATGGGTTCATCATCGGTGCCGTGCTGGTGTTCCACGACGTGACCGTGACGCTCAACCTGGCCCGCGAACTCAGCCATCAGGCCACGCACGACGCACTGACCGG
>JAUVYR010000083.1 GCA_030602985.1 Burkholderiales bacterium | reverse complement strand
TTCGGCACCCACTTCGGCCAGGGCACGCACGTCCTCGGTATCGAGCGCTTCGAGCTTGGCGTGGATGCGTTCGTCCAGCCCATCGGCCTTGAGGAATTCGCGGAAGGCATGCGCCGTGGTGGCGAAACCGGTGGGCACGCGTACGC
Organism: Burkholderiales bacterium; assembly: GCA_030602985.1. Taxonomy (GTDB): domain Bacteria; phylum Pseudomonadota; class Gammaproteobacteria; order Burkholderiales; family Burkholderiaceae_C; genus UBA997. Next base: position 7,535 of record JAUVYR010000083.1, on the reverse strand, counting down.
CCTGCGGCAACTGCGAGATCATTTCGCCGAGGCTGGCGTTTTTGCCGCCGACCGACTCAACGTCGGTCATTCGTAGTTGCTCGAACGGGACGACCAGGGCGGTCGAACTGAACAGTTGAGACATGACAAAGCTCCAAAGTTAAAAAACCGCTGAGCACCCCGCTGCAACCGGACCATCGTTATTCTGTTGTGGGAACGGCATCGGCTAGACGCTGAATCTGTATAAACTCGTATTGTAGTTAGTCCCTCTGTTGCGGTCCCCTACCCGTTCGTCCATCTCTAAATCACCGACACATGCCGCATCGCACCGCTTTTTTTATCTCCGATGGCACCGGTATCACGGCGGAAACCTTTGCCAAAGCCATCCTGGCCCAATTCGAAATCAATCCCAAACGTGTGCGATTGCCATTCATTGACAGCCCTGACCAGGCGTGGCAAGCCGTCAGGCAGATCAACCATGCCGCTGACGTGGACGGTACTCGCCCCTTGGTGTTCACCACCGTGGTCAACATGGAGGTGCTGGCGGTGCTACGCGCTGAGTGCAAGGGCATGCTGATCGACATGTTCGGCACCTTCATCTCTCCGCTCGAAACCGAACTTGGCATGAAGTCCAACCACCGGGTGGGTCGGTTTTCGGATGTATCCAAAAGTCAGGAATACCACGACCGGATCGAGGCCATCAACTTCACGCTCGAGCATGACGATGGACAGACGCACAATGACCTGGAAAAGTCCGATGTGATTCTGGTGGGTGTCAGCCGCAGCGGAAAAACGCCGACTTCACTGTATCTGGCGATGCAGTTCGGGCTGAAAGCCTCGAACTACCCCCTGATTCCGGAAGACTTTGAGCGGCGAGCCCTGCCGCCTGCCCTGGTGCCCTTCAAGAAGAAGCTGTTTGGGCTGACCATCCACCCAGAGCGGCTCAGCGAGATTCGCAACGAGCGGCGCCCGAATTCACGCTATGCCAGCTTGCAGAACTGCCGGTACGAGGTCGCGGAGGCGGAAGCCATGATGCGGCGTGCTGGCATACGCACCCTGTCGACCACCACCAAATCGATCGAAGAGATCGCCACCATCATCCGCCAAGATCTGAACCTGGAATAGGACAATCCCATCAGGAGGGATGATTCGGTTTTTTCTTTTTTCCGAAATCGATGCCGTGCGCATGACGGCTCAGGGCAAATGACGCCAATAACTTCATCCACAGCGTGATGCCTGCAATGGCCATCCAGTCTTCACGGTCCAGCGCCTGAAAGCCCAGCACGGCCACCAGCACGCCCACCATCACCACACCCCCGACAAAGTTGATGGTCATTTCGTATGGCGCATAGCGCTCAGCGTTGGGCGGGGGCTCGCCTCGCTTCAGCGCGACTTCAGAAAAATCTCTTTTGAACAGGATGCGATACGCGCGGCGCAACCAGAAAAATGCCACGGGAAACAGCGCCAACAAGAAAAACCAGTTCAGTATGTAAATGCCCATGAATGCCCTAACGACTCTTGAATGACCAGTGGGGATTTTCGCCAAAAAAAACCCCGGTGTGACCACCGGGGTTCGTCGGTCACAGCACCCTCGGCCAAGGCCGAGGGTCAACCGAAGTGCTTAGTGAGCCACAGCGGCGCCTGCACCACGCGGGATGCGGACGGCTTCCACCATGTCTTGCACGTCTTGCGGTACGCGACCACCGGAGATCTTGGTCACCAGGATGGCCACAGCAAAGTTGACGATCGCACCCACCGTACCGAAGGCAGCCGGTGTCAGACCAAAGAAGCTGTTTGGACCGCCAATCAGCTGCACGTAGGACGTCCCCTGGATGAAGAAGATGCCGTGGTGAGCAAACACGTAGAAGCAGGTCACGAACATACCGGCGATCATCCCTGCAATCGCGGCCTTGTCAGTGATGGTCTTGCTGAAAATGCCCATCATAATGGCCGGGAACAGAGAGGAAGCCGCCAGACCGAAGGCCAATGCCACCGTTGCCGCGGCGAACCCTGGTGGATTCAAACCGAGATAACCCGCCAGCAAGATCGCGCCCACCATCGAAATACGGCCAGCCAGCAATTCGCCTTTCTCACTCAGATCAGGCTTGAAGACACGCTTGACCAAATCGTGGGAGATGGCTGAAGAAATGGCCAACAACAGGCCTGCCGCTGTAGAGAGCGCCGCCGCCACAGCACCGGCAGCCACCAGTGCAATCACCCAGTTGGGCAACTGTGCAATTTCCGGATTGGCCAGCACGATGATGTCGTTGTTCACCGTCAATTCGTTGCCCTTCCAGCCAGCAGCTTCAGCACGCGCCAGGAATTCCGGGTTGCGATTGGCGCCGTTGTAGAACTGGATACGACCATCGCCATTGCGGTCTTCCCAGCGAAGCAGGCCGGTGCGTTCCCAACGCTGGACCCATTCAGGACGGTCTTCGTAACGAATCGATGCTTCAGGCGCGAACAGATCCGGGCTGGCAGCGATCACGGCCGGATCGATGGTCAGCTGACCCTGGGCGTTTTGCGTGATACCCACATTGGTGTTGAAAGTACCCACCAGGTTCAGGCGAGCCATGCTACCGACAGCCGGAGCCACGGTGTACAGGATGGCGATGAACACCAGGGTCCAGCCAGCCGAGTAACGGGCGTCAGCCACTTTGGGCACGGTGAAGAAGCGAATGATCACGTGAGGCAGACCCGCCGTACCAATCATCAGGGAGATGGTGAAGAACACCATGTTCAGCGTGGAACCCGCCGTGGCAGTCGTGAACTGGGCAAAGCCCAGGTCGGTCACCACCTGGTCCAGCTTGGCCAGCAGGGACACATCGGTACCCACCAGGTTGGAGCCCATGCCCAGCATCGGGAAGGGATTGCCGGTCATGTTGAAGGAGATGAACACCGCCGGGATGGTGTAAGCCACGATCAGCACGATGTACTGTGCCACCTGGGTGTAGGTGATGCCCTTCATGCCGCCGAACACGGCGTAGAAGAACACGATGCCCATGCCGATGTAAATACCGGTGGAGGCTGACACGTTCAGGAAGCGGGCGAAGGTCACGCCAACGCCGGTCATCTGACCCACGATGTACACCACACAGATGATCAGTAGACAGATCACGGCGACCGTACGAGCGGTTTGCGAGTAGTAGCGATCACCGATGAATTCGGGTACGGTGAAGCGACCGAACTTGCGCAGGTACGGCGCCAGCAGCATGGCCAGCAGCACATAACCCCCGGTCCAGCCCATCAGGAACACGGCACCGCCGTGACCCATTGAAGACAGCAGTCCAGCCATGGATATGAACGAGGCTGCGGACATCCAGTCAGCGGCCGTTGCCATGCCGTTGGTGATGGGGTTCACGCCTGAACCGGCCACATAAAACTCGGAGGTGCTTGCGGCACGCGCCCAGAAGGCGATAGCGAGGTAGAGAGCGAAACTCGCGCCCACCACCAGATAAATGACGGTTTGAAGTTCCATGTTCAATTGCCTTTGTGGTGGTTACTCTTCAACATTGAACTTGCGATCAATATCGCCCATCTTCTTGGCATAGAAAAAGATCAAGCCAATAAAGATGTAAATCGACCCTTGCTGGCCGAACCAGAAGCCCAATGGATAACCGCCCAGGTGGAAGTTATTCAGGGCAGGGGCAAAAACAATGGCCAAGCCGTAAGCCACGACAGCCCAGACGATCAGGATGCCTGTCAGCAAACGGAGCGTCGCGGACCAGTAGGCCTTCGCATTTTCTTCAGTTGTCATAAACGTCATCTCCTCGAAGTGATGGCTCGAAACGGTGGCGAACCACCGTGTTTGAACATCGCAAAAGAAAAATCCATGCAATGTGCAATGGACTGTCGACGCCCTTGCTTACGGTGAACTTATGGAATGGCCGATTTCGGCCAAACCTAGGGAAAGTCCTTAGGAACTTATTTGGATCGTTAATAAAAGATTTTTGCTTTCGAAAATAGGCAACCCGTGTTTTCCCTAGGTTTTGATTTAATGCTGAGTTAAGAAATTTTCATGTAAGGAAGCGTCAAAAAAATCCTCTTTGATGTCGGTGTCAACTCCGTCACCGACATAAAAAGGGCGACGGCCCCTCCGTCAACACTTCAGGTCAACCCTTTCGAGGAGACAACTCAAATGTCCACCGACAAATCCGTCCCTGGTTCGCCAGGACACAGCGAGGCGACGCAGGCCAGCGCCGCTGTCGATGAGGCAGAGATCGGCCGAAAATTGGGTGCTGCGATCAAACTGGGCGCTATTTTTTGCATCATGTATTTCGTGGCGGCCCTGATTGCCACGCCTGAGTTTGCCCACATTGCCCGGATAGAGATTGCGGGTCTGCCGCTGGCTTTCTACACTGGCATTCTGGTGTTTGTGGTGGGCATCGTGGTGACCCGTATGTGCCTGAACTTGGACAAGAAGGACTGATGCCATGAGCAACCCCATCGCCTTTACCATTCTGTGCCTCAGCCTTGTGGCTGTGGTCTACATCAGTTGGTGGAGTAAGAAGTACACCACCAACACGAAAGATTTCTACGTCGCAGGGGGCAAGATTTCTGCCCGTCTCAACGGCTGGGCCATGTTCGGCGATTACTGTAGCGCGGCCAGCTTTCTCGGGGTAGCTGGTGCGATTGCATTGACTGGCATCGACAGCTGGTGGGTGGCCATTGGTTTCTTTGGCGCCTGGATTTTCGTGCTGGTCAGCTTGGCTGGACCGCTCAAGAGCTCGGGCAAGTTCACCGTAGGTGACGTGCTTGTGAGCCGATTCGGCGGCAAGAGCCTGAAGTTCCTGGCCATGTTTACCACCATCGTGATCGGCACGCTGTACCTGGTGCCGCAGATTGTGGGCGCTGGCCACCTGTTCAACCTGCTGCTGGGTTGGGATTACATGGTCACGGTGTTTGTCTCCGCCATCATCATGGGGTTGATGGTGGTGCTGGGCGGCATGATGGGGACCACGTACAACCAGGCCATCCAGGGGGTCATCCTGCTGGTCGCCATGCTGTTGCTGCTGGTCATGTCCACGGTCATGTATTTCGGCGGTAACCCGTTCGGCATCATCACGCAGGCGATGGACACTGTACCGCCGACTTCTGCGGTTCGCGTCATGGGAGAAGTGCCACCGACCGCTGACGGCTCGCCCTACGGCGCACTGGCTCTGGCTGAAGCCATCCGCACCGGTTTCCAGAACCTGCCCAGCGCGCTCACCCCTGGTGTGTCTGTGCCTGACGCAGTGAGTCAGTTCAGCCTGGTGCTGGGTTTGCTGCTGGGTGTGGCGGGTTTGCCACACATCCTGATCCGTTTCTACACGGTCAAGGATGCCAAGGACGCCAAAAAAGGCGCTGAAATCACGATCATCGGTCTGGCTGTGTTCTACATCGCCGTGCTGTTCGTGGGTTATGCGATCATGAGCATCCTCTACCCGGCACTGATCGAGATGCTGCAGGCTGGCCAGCGCGGTCGGGCCACCAACATGGCGGTCCCGCTGATTGGCATGCATCTGGGCGGCGAGGTGATTCTGGGCATCATCGCGGCTGGTGCCATGGCCGCCATGCTGAGTACCTCGGTGGGGCTGCTGATCTCCATGAGCACCAGCTTGTCGCACGACGTCTACGCGGGTGTGCTGCGCCCCGAGAGCTCTGACCGCGAGCGCCTGGTGTTCGCCAAGATCGGCGCCGCCGTGCTAACCGCCATTGCATTGCTGGCTTCCATCTGGCTGAAAGACCAGAACGTGGCGATTCTTGTCGCCATGTGCTTCGGTATTGCTTCCAGTACCTTCGCTCCCGTGCTGATCCTGTCGATGTGGTGGAAGGGTCTGACCAAGGAAGGCGTGATCGCGGGTCTGGTCGTGGGTCTGGTCGTGTCGCTGACCTTCACCTTTGCCCGTTTCTCTGGCGTTCCTGAAGTGATGGGGCTGCGTGTGCTGGGCAATCCGGCCCTGTACGGCGTGATTGCCGCCCTGGTGGCCATCATTGGCGTCAGCCTCATGACACGGACCACGGGCAATGTGAGAGAGTTCATGGCCGTGGCGCACCGCAACTGATCAGCGCGGTCCGTCCGCTCTGCAGGGAACCCGCCAGCTGGCGGGTTCTCTTTTTGATTTCAGTTCACCGGATACAGCTGGCTGATGGACCGTTGCAAGCCACGGACCAGGGCAAAGGCGTGCGTCAGATGCCGACGCTCGAAGCTCGAGAGTTCGGCAGGGTCCAGATAATTGTCAGCGGCATGGCCGTCGGACATGCGACGCGCCTGATGCTGCAAGCGCAGCCCGCACAGATAGTCGAGCGCATCCATCAGATCATGGGCTTGACGGGAGGAAATGGCGCCACCTTGAGAGGCCACTTCAAGCCGCTCACGCGTATTGACAGCCGTTGAACCGGCGGCCAGCGCATAGTAACGCGCCAAGCCTGTGATGGGTACGATACCGCTCATTTTCAAGTCGAGCTTGCCGGCATGCTCACCCGACGGGATAGGCGCCAGTCGCCCCATCCAGTTCAACGGTGGTTTTTGCTCCAGAGCGTTCGTGGCCAGAAACAACAGGAAGTTTTTGTTGGCCTGGGCTCGGGCCACCACGGCTTGACGCAGGTCGTCGATCAGGCCGGCCCGCCCGTACACATAACGCTGGTCCAGAAAGACACCCGTGTACATCAGCGCTTCCGGGTCTGGCTGGTCGATCCACCGTTGAAAATAGGCCCACCACTGCCGACTGGGCTGTCGCCACTGGTCATTCATGGCCATCACCAGTCCAGGGCAGTAGACGTACCCACAGGCATGGAGTCCATCGCAAACCCGATGCGACAGCTCACGGAAGTAAGCGCCATGTTGGGACTCGTCATAGGCGTCATCGAGCACCAGGCAGTTGTCCTGGTCGGACTTGGCGGTCTGTTCGTTGCGCCCTTGTGAACCAGCAGCGACCCAGGCGAAGTCCACCGGCGGTGGGCCGAGCTCGATTTCCGCCAGCTGTAGCAGCCGGGCAGTCAGGGCGTCACTGATGGCACTGACGACATACCCCGTGCTGTAGGCACTGGCCTGGGCAGCGGCCAGGCTCTGCTGCAAATGCTTGATGCGCCCACTCACCTCTACCAGCCCTTCCAGGGACTCCTGTCGGTAGATCGCTCCGGCCATGTAGATCGCCGAATTGCTCTGCTGCTCGATGATGTCGGAACTGGTGACCATGCCGACCACCTCCCGACCGTCCATCACCGGAACATGGTGCACGTTGTGCCTGGCCATCAGAAGCAAGGCGTCAAACGCGGGGCGCTTGATGTCGATGGTCAATGGGGCCAGCGTGGCAATTTCCATGACAGGACGGCTGCTGTCAAGCCCCATGGCCACCACCCGATCACGAAGATCGCGGTCGGTGACCAGACCAAACAGATGATCGTCCTTTACCAGTAGCACCGATGAAATCCGATGCGTCTGCATCACGCTGGCAGCGTCAATGATGGGGGTTTCAGGTGGCAGCGTGATCGGGCTGCGCCGAATCAGGCTGCGCACCGGGGTGCTGATCAGGTGGGCGTGGGTGTCCGCTGTCGGGCCAGGCGTGTCTGTGGCA
>JAUVYR010000051.1 GCA_030602985.1 Burkholderiales bacterium | reverse complement strand
TATGTGGTGATCGGCCAGATGACGGTCTATGAAGCCGCAGCCATCACGCAGTCACTGACAGTGACATTCATCGGTGTGGCGATCACCCTGCCCGTGATCATTGCCTACACCATCTTCATGTACAAGGTGTTCTGGGGCAAGGCTCGCAGCCTGAGCTACTGATCACAGCTCACCGTAGCTGTGCAGGCCGCCCAGAAACATGTTGACGCCAATGAAGGCAAAGGTGGTGACCACCAGACCCACCAGCGCCCACCAGGAAGCCACCGTGCCGTAACGGCCGGTGGACCCTTTGAGCATGCGGATGTGCAGCCACGCAGCGTAGTTCAGCCACACGATCAGTGCCCAGGTTTCCTTCGGGTCCCAGCTCCAGTAGCCGCCCCAAGCCTCAGCCGCCCACAGCGCACCGAGGATGGTGGCGAGCGTGAAGAAGGCAAAGCCCACGGCAATGGCGCGGTACATGGCGTCGTCCAGCGTGGCCACTTCGGGCAGACGGGCCAACCACGCAGCTCTAGAGCCTGTTGCAGCGGCTGAACCCTCGGGTGTCAGCCCTGAGACCAGCAGGCGCGCAGCGGCCAGCATGGCGGCAATGGCAAACCCACCATAGCCGACAAAGTTGGCCGGCACGTGAATCTTCATCCACCAGCTTTGCAGCGCCGGGATCAGCGGCTGGATCACATGCGCTTCGCGGGTCAGCGAATACCAGACCAGAAAACCCACGGCCGCGCTGATCACCAGCATCACCCAGGGGCCCATGCGGCGGGTCCGGTAACGATGCTCCTGTTGCAGATACATCAGCGTGGTGAGCCATGCAAACAGGACAAACACTTCGTACAGATTGCTCACGGGAATGTGGCCCATACCCGTGCCCATCTGATGGCTCTCGAACCAGCGCACGAATGAACCCACCAAAGCCATGAACACCCCGGCCCAGGCCGTGCGCGATGCCCACACGCCCACGCGACCAGACCGCTGACCTTTGAGCAGGTCCACCCAGTACAGGACGGTGCTGCTGAAGAACAATACCGACATCCACATCAGCGCCGTCTGGCTTGAGAGGAAGTATTTCAGGATGAAGCGCGATTCCGCCATCGACAGATCGCCACGACCATCCACCCAATACGCCCAACAGGCCACCAGCACCGTGACGGTCACACTCAGCATCAGCACCCGCAAGGGTTTCCACCACCAGCCCAGCGCCACGGCGGCCAGGGCGCTCAGCACCAGCATGGACCATTCGTACCCGTCCATCTGTGCGCTGAACAAAAACCCGACACCACCCGCCAGCGCCAGAATCGCGAGCGCAAAAGCCAGGTCAAACCGGGATCGATGCTGCAAAGGTCGCCAGGACGACGACGGTTTCAGGTCAAATGTGGTGGTGTTCATGCCCTCCAGTGGAGCGCAGTCAAATTAAGCTGAAATTAATCTGTGGCTGTCGGGCGGGGCCAGGTCAGCACAAAACGGGTGCGAAACGGGGGCTGACCCGGTTCATGCTGGAAGCGGACGCCTAGGGCATCGGCAATCCGGCGTACCAGCGTCAGCCCGACCCCCATTCCTTGCCGCGATGACCCACCCGGGTCGAAATGCCCATCATCGTTCACGGACAGCGAAACCTCTCCCTCCTTGGCCTGGTGCACGGCGATCTCGACCTGTGTGCCCCGAGGGTTGTGGCGCAGGGCGTTGTCAACCAGGTTGCGCAGCGCCAGGCGCAGCAACTCCGGGTGACCGTTGACCCGAATGGGTGTGTCGGGCGCTTCTAGGGCGAGTGCTTGACCACCCTCGTGCGCCAGGCCGAGATGCTGCGCACACACGTGCCTGGCCAGTTCGCACAGGTCGACCGTGGCAGAGGTCATCCGGTCCGGACGCTGGGCGCGAGCCAGCTCCAGCAATTGCGACAGAATGCCGGCCGCCCGCAAGGCTTCCATTTCCACCCGTTTCAGGGCCTGTTCGCGCTCCGAGGCGTGTTCGGCGGACTGGGCCAGGTGGGCCTGCAGCACAGCCGACGTGAGCGGGGTGCGCAGCTCATGAGCGACATCGGCATTGAATTGCCGCTCGCGTGCCCACTGGTGCTGGAGCTGATCGACCAGATGGTGAATGGCCGCCACGGTCGAGTCCAGCTCCATGAAGGCCTGCTGACCCTCCAGCCGTTGACCGGCTCGCACGTCCAGCGCAGCCATGTCTGCCGACAGCTGGTTGAGCGGGCGAAGACCCCGCCGGATTGCCCAGATCAGCAGCAAGGCCGACAAGGGAAACAGCACAATCGCGGGCTGGATGAGTTCCAGTGTCATGTCGATGGCGAGTGCTCGGTGGCGGGCGGTGTCCTTGAGCACCACCACTTGACGCTGGGTGCCACTCAAGCCCTCGTGCGACATGGCATACACCCGCCATTGCCGAGGGCGCGCATCGGGGCCGTCCGAGGCCAGTGTCAGCACGGCCCAGCCATTGTCGAGGTGGCTGGGCAGCAAGTCGGCCATGTGGTGGGTGTCCCACGTCAAGCGGCCGTCTTCCCAGGCCACCACACGCAAATCACTGACCCGTCTGGAGGGGCGGCTTTCCAGGGCAGGGATCGGTGGATCCGCCGTGACCGGATTGACGGTCCCCAGCTCCTTGACCCGAAGCAGGATGTCGGCGGTTGCCTGCAGATGCCGGTCCGTGATGAGGCGGGCCTCATGCAGACCCGTGATGTAGGCCACGGCGGCCAGGCAGGTCCATGTCAGCCACAGCACCAGCAGCGTCCAGCCCCAGAGGTATCGCCACAGCCAGCGCTTGCGCCGCATCATTCAGGCCTTGCGCTCGGGGCGAGGCACAAAATAGCCGACCCCACGCACGGTTTTGACCAGATCGTCGCCCAGCTTGCGTCGAAGGTGATGGATGTGAACATCCAGGGCGTTGCTTTCCAGCGGTTCGTCAAAGCTGTATAGCGCCTCTTCCAGCCGTTGCCGTGTCACTACCTGGCCGGCAGCCCGCACCAGCACCATCAGCAACTCGAACTCCTTGGTTCGCAACGTGATCGGCTGCCCATCTCGTTTCACGGTTCGCGCCGCCAGATCGATATCCAGTGGCCCGTGGATCAGTTCGGGGTTGGCCCGGCCTTCATTGCGGCGCAAGGCCACCCGCATCCGGGCCAGCAGTTCCTCGGGTTGGAAAGGTTTGACCAGGTAATCGTCGGCCCCTTCGTCCAGTCCCTGGACTTTGGATGGCAGCTCGTCGCGCGCCGTCATGATGAGCACGGGGGTCGTTCGACCTTGCTGGCGCAGCAGCCGCAACCCTTCCAGGCCATCGCCATCCGGCAAGCCGAGGTCCAGCAGGATGATGTCAAAGCTTTCCACTGACACCGCCGCCATGGCCTCGCGCAGGGTACCTGCGGTGTCTACCGCATAGCCGGTGCGCTTCAGGGTGGCAGACAGGCCGTCGGCAATGCCGGGGTCATCTTCAATGATCAACACACGCATGCGCTACGCCTCGAAATGCTCCTGATTTCAGTCAGCAGTGTAAGGGGCTTTCGAGGGTTTGGCACTGCCATGGTCATCGACTTAATCAGGCGGTAATTTTCAAGGCGCCCAATACCCATGAGGGTTTTTTAAATAGCCAGCGAAGCTGGTTTCAGGAGTGTGTGAAATGACGATGCAAAGACGGGTATTCATGATCAACGTGGCCACCAGCACCTGTGCCATGGGGATGGCTTCCATGGTTCGCGCCGCCGGCCTGCCGCTGGTGGCGGAAAACGAACCAACCGCCGTGAACCTGCATTACAAGGCCGATGCCACGCAAGTGAAGCACGCCAAATACAGACCCGGTCAGGCCTGCAGCAACTGCATGCTCTACCAAGGCAAACCCACCGACCCCACCGCTGCCTGCGGTATTTTCCCCGGCAAGCACGTGGCGGGCCCGGGCTGGTGCACAGCCTACGTCCGGAGAGCCTGACTGACAGACGTTGTCAGGGATTGTCAACGGGATGCCCCATGCACAGATGGGCGCGCCCGTTGATGTCCACCCTGGTGGCGTCAAGTTTCCACACAGAGCGTATCAGCCTCGGGCTGAGTACGCTCTGGGTATCGCCCTGTTCGATACAGCGGCCACTGGCCATCACCCAGACACGATCCGCGAAGGCCAGGGCTAGGTTCAGGTCGTGCAGAATGGCGATTACGCCTCCGCCTGCCCGCGCGTGGTGCTTCGCGTGTACCAGCAGGCGCGCTTGCTGGGCAAGATCCAGGGCCGAGGTGGGTTCATCAAGCAGCCATATGAAGCCTTCAGGCTGACCGGCACATTGAATCCAGGTCCGTGCAAACTGAACTCTTTGCCGCTCACCGCCCGACAGGGTGGGCCACGTCTGTTCTTCGAGCCCTTGAAGATCGGCCAACGCCAGTGCTTGTTGGATCAGACGTTCGCGTTCCGCCGTGCGCAGTTGAGGGTGCGGCAACAGCCCCAAGCCGACCAACTCAGTCACGGTGAATTCAAACGACAGGTGCGCGGATTGGGTCATCACCGCCATGCGACGGGCACGCTCGTTGGGTCGGAAAGTTTGAGTCGGTTGGCCGTGCAGCCAGATATGTCCCTGACACGGCAGCCAATCGCCCGCCATCGCCCGAAACAGCGAGGACTTGCCCGCTCCGTTGGGGCCGACCACGGCGATCACTTCGCCCGCCGTGAACGACCCGCATACCCCCTGCAGAATGGTCTTGCTGCCGCGTTGAAGTCCCACTTCTTCCAGCCGGATCAGTTCGCTCATCCTGCGTGCTCCAGATGTTTTCTGCGCCGTTGAAGCAGCGCAAAAAAGAACGGCACGCCGACCAGTGCTGTCAAGACGCCGAGCGGGATTTCGGCCGGGCGCGCCAGCGTGCGAGCGGCCGTATCGGCGATGACGACCAACAAGGCGCCGAGCACCATGGACAAAGGCAACGCATGCCGGTGCGAAGGCCCCACCAGCAACCGCGCCATATGGGGGGCCACCAGACCGACAAAGCCGATGATGCCCGTGACCGACACGGCCGCGCCCGCCGCTGCGGCAGTGAGCCACAGCAGCCGGCGTTTCAGACTCGCCACCGACACACCCAGGTGCCGGGCTTCTGCCTCGCCAAGCAGCAGGGCATCGAGCGATCGAGTCATCAGGAGACCCAGCAGTGCCAGCAGCAGCCCGGTCACGCCGACGGCGGCGGCTTGCCAAGTGGCTGCAGCCAGGCTGCCCAATGTCCAGAAGGTCAGCGCGCGCAACTGTTCATCGGTGGCCAGGAAGATCAGCAGACCGATACACGCCCCGACCAGCGCATTGAGGGCCAGGCCACACAGCAGCAATTGGGTCACGTCTGCCGACGAGCCGCCCGCCAGCCGAAGAACCAGCAAGGTGGCCGCCACAGCGCCAGCGAAGGCACCCACGGGTACCAGCACAGGCTGCCAGGGACTGTGACTCAGCCAGCCTGCACCCAGGACGATCACGGTGACCGCCCCCAGGGCTGCCCCCGATGACACGCCAATCAGTCCCGGATCGGCCAGCGGGTTGCGAAACAGCGCCTGCATCAGCACGCCACAGCCGGCAAGGACTGCGCCCACGGCAGCGGCCAGCAGCACGCGCGGCACGCGCACCTCCCACAGGATCGTGGCATGCAGTGTGGATGCGACGGGTGCAAACAATGCATGAACCACATCGGCCATCCCAATGGAAACCGCACCCACACCCATGGCAGCTAGCACCACGACCACCAGCATCGTCCCCGCTGCTGGCAGGGCCCAGCATCGCAAGTTCAGGCGAACCACGGTTTCAAGGCTTCTCGCAACTGGGCAATGGCCCGAGGCGTGTGGATGCCCATGCCCTGCAGCAGATAGCCCGGTAGCGCAATCACACGGCCCTGTCTGGCCGCAGCGGTCAAGCGTGCACCTGGAGCAGCCAGTACCACGGGCGGCGTGCCCTCCAGCCCATCGGGATTCGTGAGAATGAACTCGGGCTGCGCAGAGGCAAGAAACTCCTGACTCAGCGACTTGAAGCCCGTGAGCGCATCGCCCAGATTGACGGTGCCCGCCATGCGCAGCAGCGCGCCAGGGTGCGTGTCCCCCCCGGCCACCACGGTGGGGCGTCCGCCGCCCGCCAGAATGAACACGCCACGCGGGGGTGTGGCCCACACGGCCTGACTGTGCTGGTGGGCCAGATCCCTCTGAAAACGGGCAGACAGCGATTGACCGTCCTGTTCCTTCTGCAGCAGCAAACCCACCTGGGTGATGCGCGCCACTACCCCTTGGGCGTCCGATCGCGGGTCCAGCAGATGCACGCGGACTCCGGCAGCTTGCAGTTGCTGCAGCGTCTGGGGCATCAGGTGTTCTTGCGTGACCAGCAAGTCCGTTGGCTCAAAAGCCAGCAGCATTTCGGCCGACGTCTGCCGGAATCCAGGGATGCGAGGGCGATCGAGCAACTCGCCCAAGTGGTCTTGCCCGCCGCCAATGGCCACGATGCGATCCGCTCCACCCAGCGCGACCACGATTTCACTGACAAAGCTTTGCAGACTCAGCCAGCGTGTGCCGCGTGCCTGGGCTTCAGCACGGCGATGCGGAGCCAGCCAGCCCACCGCGCCGAGGGCAGGCAGGCCCACCAGCGCCTGCAACAGGGCGCGACGGGTGGTCTGTGTGGGCTTGGGTGCGATAGTCGGTGCGACCTGCACCCAACCCCCTGCCTCCTCCCTGACGATCAAGCCATGGACTGAATCGACCGTCACGTTTCGCGCGGCATCCAGGCGCAGATGAAGCTTGAAGCCCGTGTCATGGGCATGGACAGCGCCTGGCGTGGTGGAGGTTTTCCCAAACGGGCCGTGGTACTGAAATCCCACGGCCGCGCCGCAGAAACGCAGGGTCACTGGACCGGCTCGCTCTGCCGACTGTTCGAAGTAGCGGATGACCGTCTCATGGGGGTCCCGGGATGCATCGGTGGGTCCGCAGTGATCATGTTCGGGCACGGCGTTACTGAAACACGCGGCCGTTTGAGCAGGATCGGCCAGTGTGGCCGCGGGCACCGCAGGTGCCCAGGCACCTCGGACACGATCGGTCTCAAAGCGCTGCAGATGCGGCAGGGCGATTTCTCGTCCCTGCTTGGACATGAGGAACACGCGCAGAATCGCGTGACCCTGACCATCGAAGGCGTTCACGCTGAACGTATGGCCGTGGGCATCATGGTCCTCCAGGAGCCAGACTTCGTGAACGGCCGATGGCTGGACAAACAGTTCGGATGGGCCCGCAGGCTCTTGCATGACCAGCCAGTCTTTGCGGCTGGATACGCACACGCCGCTGCCCAGTACCATACCCACACCCAGCCCATTGCGCGCCACCAGAATCACACGTCCCCACTGCTCCATGGAATTCAGCAAGGCAGATAAGTCTGGCCTCAGCGACCAAGCGCCTTGACCCTGGTGACTGGCCATGAGCGCCGCTTCGGGCACACGCAGTCGGCGGGCGGCATCGGGACTGTGCAGATGGTGATGGGCAGCGCGTAGGGTGCGCCACTGCTCGGCCAGTGCGTCCGGGTTTTGGAGCAAGGATTCATCCATGGAAAATGGGTTCATGTCCAGACTCCTCAGAAGCGCCAGGTGCTGTTGACATAGAAAAACCGTTCGGCCGGATCTTGCGTCGCGCCAAACAGGCCATAGTTCGCGGGTTGTCGAGCGTCGGTCAGGTTGTCAATGCCCACCGCAAGCGACCACTGATCCGACATCTGCCGCCGTACTTTCAGGTCTGCCAGTCCCAGGTTGCTGGACACCAAGGGGCCTTGCACCGCTGGCGAGGGGCCGGGATTGCGTGCGAAGTACCCACGCAACCAGCGACCCCGCAGATCGACCTGCCAGGGGCCCTGCGCGTAGGTCAGTCCGGCCCGGAAGGTATCGCGTGTTCGCCGTTCAAGCCGGCGATCGGTGGCGCCATCGCGGGCATCGAGGTGATCCCACCCCAGGGACCACGACCAGGCGTTGGACAGGGAGCCCTGGAGCGACAACTCGGAGCCGTTGATTCGAGCGCGCGAGATGTTGCCGTAGGTGGCTCGGGCGGTCACGGCGGGTGGATCACCGGCCTCCCGGGGCAACCCGGAGACGATATCGATCAGGTCATCGACCCGTGACTGAAAAATCACCCACTCGGCCTGCCATGTCGATGCCCGGTAAGCCGTTGCCCATTCCATGGTGCGATTGGTTTCGGGTCGCAAATTGGGGTTGCCCACGATCAAGGTGCGTCCACCCCCCCGGAAAAACCGGGCGCCCAGTTCCAGCGAGGAGGGCGCGCGATACGCTTCTCCGTAGCCGAAGCGAAAGCTCCAAGGCCCCGGCTGGTACATCACCGAGATACGCGGGTTGGTGCTGCCATCAAACCCATCAGCCCGGTCGTGACGCAAGCCAGTCAGCAGACTCCACTCCGGGTTGAAGCGCCATTCGGCCTGGGCCAGGACATGCTGGTTATCCAGCGTGAACGGGTCGGCCAGGATGGTGGTTTGCAGTCTGTCCTGTCGTAATCCCGCGCCAACGACCCAGGTGAGCCCATCCCCCAGCCCGGTGTACCGCACGTCCAGCTGGTCCTGCGTGAAGTCTGTGGTCTCGATGGTGGGGAACGATCGGGTGGTGGCGCCGTCCGTCTGACCCCGGCTGACATCCACATTCAATAGGCCGGTGTCGAGTGCCCCGGCATAGCGCACGGCCGCGAATTGACGCGTCTCGCGTTCATAGCCTGTGAAGGACTGGGGTGAGGGCCTGCGGTTCGGGCGGGGGCGGTGTCGTCCTGCTCGGCTTGCTCCAGCACGAGTCTGATCCGGTGCGCCGGATTCAAATGCCAGTCCATTTGCCAATTGACGAACTGATGATCCACACGCGTCTGGTCCGCTTGCGTTTGTGCGGTGCCTGGCTTGCGGTACAGACCGCGCTGGCGATCCTCGATCGCGAAGCGATGTTGCGTGGGGCCTGCCGCAAATCCCAGGCTGGCATGGAGCACCTGGGTCTCGCGTTGACCATCCTGAAGCTGCCCGAGTGTCACGCCCACCTGGCCGCTCACCCCTTCAGCGGCGTTGGGGCGCTGCGTGATGATATTGATGACCCCGCCTGTGGCATCGGAGCCGTAAAGGGCGGACATGGGGCCTCGCACGATTTCAATCCGTTCCACATTCGCTACTGGAAACAGATTGAGGTTCACGATGTCGTATTTGCCGGTCCGACGCAACCCGTCAACCAGAACCAGCACCGGGCTGCCTGCATTGCTCAGCAGCCCCCGGATGGCCACGGTCGAGTTGGACCCGTTCGGACGCGCATCGATCCCTGCACCCAGGCGCAAGGCCTCCGTGACGCTGGTGCCCGCATAGGCCTCCAATTGTTGCCGGGAGATCACCTGGACCGCGGCCTGCACATCCGCAATGGGTTGCTCAATGGCACTGGCCGTCACCACGACTTCTGTCAGGGTGGCCGGGGCTTGCTGCGCCCAGACGGGGAGAGTGAACAGGGTTGCGGCAAGCGGGATCCAGTGGTGGGTAGGGGCCCTTTTTTGTGGGTTGACGGTGAAGAGATTCATGGGATGTATCGAGTGAATCAATGGTTGTGATGGCCAGACAAGTCACGCGGCTGCTGAACCCAGACCGAGACCTCAAGTCGGCCGGCCTGCTCAAAAATCAGCACCAGCGGAAAACGGTCACCGACTTGCAAGGGCCGTTTGAGTCCGCGCAGCATCAGGTGATAGCCATCGGGGTGGTTGTGCCGAAACCGCACCTCGGCGCCGGGGGGCAGATCGATATGAGGTTCGCTCCGCATGAGGGGCCGACCTGCCGCGTTGGGCATGGCCTGATGCACGGACACTTGCTCAGCCACGGGGCTTTCGACGCCGATGAGTCGATCGGCCGTTCGCCCCCGTTTTTTGAATGTCCGGAAGAAGACCATGCCCTGCGTGGCGCCTGGCGGTGTGGGCAGCGCGTAAGGATGGTCGGCGAGCAAGCGCCCTGCTTTGTAGCCATGGGCATTCCCCATCAGGGGGAGCGCCAGGCAGAACATGGCCAGTACCCAACGGATCATGTCGGTCCTTTCAATTCACGGCGGAAAACAGCGCCGGGCCAGTGGGCATGAGCCAGCGCAAGCCTCGGGGTTGCGTCGTCGGGGCACGTTTGGCCAGAACCCGGCAGACGGTCTCGACCGTGGCATCCACCACTTCGGCGATTTCTCGCAAGGGGGGCCACGCCGCGTGGTTTTTGCTGACCCGTTCACCGTCGAGATCCAGCAACTCCAGCAGGCACTCAATGCGGTCGGCGACCTTGCCGGTGCGCAATTGCGTCATGTGCACGTGGCGTTGCTGTTGCTGAGCCCACGCCCTGGACCACAGACTGCCGTCCGCTAGGGGGGCATCGACCTGTTGCACCACGCAGGGTGTCAGGGCTTGCGCCTGTAACTGATAGTGCCCTTGGGCCACCGCTTCCAGCCCCACCCAGTCGCCCGGCAAGGCCAGTTGCACCAGCTGGTGTTGCCCGCCAGTGATGCGGTCCAGCCGCAGGCAGCCGTGTATCAGTCGCCAGGCGGGTCCGGACTCACGGGCGTGAAAGAGCACCGATTGCCGGGGCACTTCGGCAAACGGGCGGGACAGGGGTTGTACAAGAGTGGCTGCCCCCTGTCGGGCAGCGGATATATTGGCCATCGCATGACTCCATTTGCGGGAAGCGCATGCAGCGGCTTCCCAACCCAAGAAAACAAAACTGGGGGAATCAGGCGAAAGCGGGCGGTGCACCCGGTTGAACAGGGTGCCAGGAAACAGAGGATAGAGGAGGCGCCCGAGTCAGGTGGCCCAGCCCGACCGCATGAGCAACCACGGGAGCCGGCTTTGCAGTCCCCGGGTTCAGGGCCACACTTGCCTGGCAAACCAGGCACCAGGGGCATAAGGGTTGTTCTTCAGCCGATGGGTCGGCAGGCTGGGTTGTCGGATCGCTGGTGTCGCCCAGCTGAACCCAGACCATGCCCGTGCCGGTACAGATTTGCACCCAGTGCGGGGCGCTCTGGCTGGACAACCAGACTTGTGAGGCCAGGGGAAGACAAGCGCCCAGCACCAGCAACCCCATGGCCAGCCATGCGGTGAAGCGTTGATGCCGGGAAGCCAGGCGCATGGGCGTCAGCGATCAGTGACGATGGTTGCCATGACCTTGGCCGTGTCCATGGCCATGCCCACCATGGCCGTGACCTGCACCCAGCGCGCGCACGGGTGCCTGGATCTGCTGGGTGAAGCGGTTCTGGTTGGCGTCTTCAAAGACCAGGGTGATCGGCACGTTCTGACCGGCCTGCAAGGTTTGCTTGAGGTCCATCAGCATGACGTGAAAGCCGCCCGGCTTGAGTTCAACGGTTTGCCCCGCGGCCAGAGGCAGGCCCTGAACCTGCCGCATGCGCATGACGTCGTTGTCCATGGCCATTTCATGGACCTCAGTGACACCCGCCACCGGGGAGCTGGCTTCCACCAGGCGTGCATTCTGGCTGGCGGTCAGGCGCATGAAGGCGCCAGTGGCCTGTTGCTGTGCCACGGTGCCACGCACCCAGGCGTCTTCCACTTTCACAGTGGTCTGCGCCCAGGCGGTGGAGGTCAGGGCCATCATGGCCGCAATCACGAGATTTTTCATGGGGAGTTCTCCGAAAGGAATGAATAAAGGGGGCCAGTCGTCAAGCGCGACCGGGGTCGTTGTGCAACAGCAGCCGAACGTCGTGGGCGTAGTCATCCACACTTTGCTCGTGTCGCAGCACCACGCGTGGTTCGCCGCGGGCGTCGATCAGGTAGGTCATGGCCGAATGGTCCACGGTGTAGCTGCCGCCAGTGGGGACTTGCCGGAAATACACCTTGAATTCGCTGGCGGCTGTCCGGATTTCTTCAAGGCTGCCCGTCAAGGCCAGAAAGGTGGGGTCAAACGCGGCCACATACTCGCGCAGCACGTCTGGTGTGTCCCGTTCAGGGTCCACCGTCACAAACAGCAATTGCACCCGTTGGGCGTCGTCCCCCAGCCGTTGCATGACCTCGCTGGCTCGTGCCAGCGCCGTCGGGCACACATCGGGGCATTGCACGAAGCCAAAGAACAGCATCACCACGCGGCCTTCAAACTCGGCCAGCGTTCGGGGCTGACCGTGCTGATCGGTCAGATTCAGCGTGCGCGCATAGGGGGCGCCCGTGATGTCGATACCACGGAACGAGGCCGCAGGGGTTGCCGAAGGAAAGGGCAGACGGTCACAGCCCGAGAGGCCGAGCAGACCGCCCAATGCCAAGGCGAACGCGCCTCGGCGGGACAAAGAGGAAGTGTCAGACACAGCAATGACCTGAAAAAACCAGACAAGCAGGCAGCGCTTAGACCACCTGCCACACGCGGTGAATCAGGTCAGCTGGGGCGGAGCTCGGGTGAGGGCCGACGGCCAAGGCGGCGGGGACAGGGGACCCGAGAGGCCGAAGACAGGTGCCTGGGTTGAAATCCACGCCTCAAGGGGCGCTTTGGAGCTGTTGGGTGGCAAACCCGCTGAGCCTCCCTGGAGGAGACACCAGGTGCAACCCACCATAGACGAAACACCGGGGCTCTCAGGCGGCGCATCAGCCGATTCCCCTGACTGGGTATGGACCCACACCATACCCGTGGAGGTGCAGATTTCCACCCAGGCGCCCGGGTTGGCCCAGCGGGCCGCGGCGTGAGACAGCGTGGGGAGCAGCGCACCCAGCAGCACCGCACCCATGGCGAGCCATGTGGTGAAGTGGCGAGCGGTACAACGTCCAAACATACACGGATTGTAGAGCGCCAGTGACCGCTTGTGCGCGGGTGGATTTTCAGTCCAGCAGGCGCTTCAAGGCTTCCTGGTATTTCGCCGCGGTCTGCTCGATCACTTCCCGGGGCAGGCGAGGCGCCGGGGCGGTCTTGTTCCAGGGCCGACCATCCACTCGGGCGGTCTCCAGCCAGTCGCGCAGGAACTGCTTGTCAAAGCTGGGTGGATTCTGGCCTTCGACGTACTGGTCAGCCGGCCAGTAACGGGAACTGTCGGGGGTGAGCACCTCGTCCATTAGCACCAGGGTGCCGTCGGCGTCCAGGCCGAACTCGAACTTGGTGTCAGCAATGATGATGCCCTTGGTCCGAGCAAAAGCGGCCGCCGCCTGATACAGGCGGATGGACACCTCGCGGATGCGCGTGGCGAGATCCAGGCCGATCATGGCCACGGTCTGCTCGAAGGTGATGTTTTCGTCGTGCTCGCCCATGTCGGCCTTGGCGGCCGGGGTGTAGATGGGCTCAGGCAGCTGGCTGGCGTTCTTCAGGCCTTCAGGCAGGGGCACGCCACACACGCTGCGGCTTGCCTGGTATTCCTTCCAGCCGCTGCCCGCCAGGTAACCGCGCACCACCGCTTCCACCGGAATCGGCTTGAGCCGCTTGACCAGCATGGAGCGTCCGCGCACCAGCGC
>JAUVYR010000030.1 GCA_030602985.1 Burkholderiales bacterium | reverse complement strand
TCCATGCCATGCGCGAACACGCCGGGCTGGTGTTTCACAAAGCTGTCTGAGACATCTTGCCCATCATGAAAATTTTTGGCCCTTTGTACGCCCGTGCCATGCAGTGGGCTCGCCACCGTCATGCTCCCTGGTACCTGGGAAGCATGAGCTTTGCGGAATCGTCTTTTTTCCCCATTCCCCCGGATGTGATGCTGGCCCCCATGTGTCTGGCGCAACCTCACAAGGCATGGCGCTTTGCCTGGATCACCACCCTCACTTCTGTCCTGGGTGGCGTGTTGGGCTACTTCATCGGGATGTACGCTTTTGGCATGGTCGAACCGTGGCTACAGGAGCAACCGCGTTACTGGGCAGGCTATCTGCGAGCGCTGGAATGGTTTGAGGACTGGGGCGTTCTAGCGGTGTTCATCGCTGGGTTTTCGCCCATTCCCTACAAGGTTTTCACGGTCGCGGCTGGGGTGCTATCCATGGCCTTGATGCCCTTCATCGCGGCTTCGATGGTAGGGCGCGGGGCCCGGTTTTTTCTGGTGGCCGCTCTGATGCGCTGGGGCGGCGCCCGCATGGAAGCCGAACTCCACAAGCACATCGACCGCCTGGGCTGGGCCACGGTGGCGCTGGTGGTGGTGGGCGGAGCGATCTTCGCTTTACGCTGAGCCGTTCTAGGTTGACCCCGCCGACAGCAGCCGCTCGATCGCCCTTGGGTAAATCAGGTGCTCCTGGGTGAGCACCCGAGCGGCCAGGGTGTCGGGGGTATCGCCCGGCAGGACGGGCACCGCCGCCTGCTCCAGGTATTCGCCATGATCCAGCTCGGCTGTGACCCGATGCACCGTGGCACCGGCAAACCGGCAGCCCGCCTCGATCGCCCGTTGGTGCGTGTGCAGTCCCGGAAATGCGGGCAACAGCGACGGATGAATATTCAGCAGCCGCCCTTCGTAGTGCGCCACAAAACCCGGCGTGAGAATACGCATGAAGCCGGCCAGCACCACCCAGTCCGGTGGGCCTGAGGGTGACAAACCATCCACCGTCTGCTGCAAAGCGGCGTCGAAGGCCTCGCGGCTGGGGTAACTTTTGTGATCCACCACGGTCGTGCGCAGCCCCTGCTCCTTGGCCCAGGCCAGACCAGCGGCATCGGGGCGGTTACTCACCACCCCCACCACGGTCGCCCCCCAGCGCTCGGCCCAACGGCGCGTCCGAGCCGCCTGAACAATGGCCTTCATGTTCGAGCCCGCACCGGAAATCAGCACGACAATGCGCTTTTGCTGTGTATCTGTCATAACCAGGTAAGTGTAATGACCTCCACCTCGACTTTCGACCCCCCGCTCACCGCCGCCGAAGCCCGTGTGCTCGGCACCCTGATGGAAAAAGCGCGCACGGTGCCCGACAGCTATCCGCTGACGCTGAACAGCCTGCAGACCGGCTGCAACCAGAAGTCAGCCCGTGATCCCGTGATGAACCTGAGCGAACACGAGATTGCCGAAGCACTGGACGGGCTGCGCCAGCGGTCTCTGGTCTTCGAAACGCAGGGGGGCCGCACCACCCGCTATGAACACAACACCCAGCGCGGGCTCGGGGTGCCGGAACAGACCGCTGTGATTCTGGGCATGCTGATGCTGCGTGGACCCCAGACGGCGGGTGAGCTGCGACTCAACACCGAACGCTGGTACAAGTTTCTCGATATCGCCTCTGTGGAAGCGTTTCTGGAAGAAATGCAGGACCGCTCCCTCGAGAAAGGCGGTCCTCTGGTGGTCAAGCTGCCTCGGCAGCCTGGCTCACGCGAATCACGCTGGGCACACCTGCTGAGCGGTCCAGTGGACGCCTCCCTGATGGCGAGCCCTTCATCAGAGAACGTTTCATCTGCGCTGCTGGAAGGCCTGATCGCCCGCGTGGACGCCTTGGAAGCCCAGGTGAAGGCCCTGGAAGAACGCCTGGAACGCGCAGGCGCCTGATCTGCCGGTCGGCTGCCCCGATACCCCGAGGGTGTCACCGCCCGGACAGGTGAAAATCGAACGAGCGTGCTAAAAAATGGGTTGCGTTTTTCCCACAGGAGACCCCCATGGATTTGGCATTCACGCCAGACGAACTGGCCTTCAGGGACGAGATCCGCAGTTGGGTTCGCACCCATCTGCCCGAGGAGATCGCCCAGAAGGTTCATCAAGCCCAACGACTCAGCCGCGAGGACATGCAGCACTGGGCCCGTATTCTGGGCAAAAAAGGCTGGCTGGGCTACGGCTGGCCCAAGCAGTTCGGTGGCCCAGGCTGGAATGCCGTGCAAAAGCATCTCTTCGAGGAAGAATGTGCCCTGGCGGGTGCACCACGCATCGTTCCTTTTGGGCCGGTGATGGTGGCGCCTGTCATCATGGCCTTTGGTAACGCCGAACAGCAGCAGCGCTTCCTGCCAGGCATTGCCAGTGGTGACGTTTGGTGGAGCCAGGGCTACAGTGAACCGGGCGCTGGCTCTGACCTTGCCAGCCTGAAAACCCGTGCCGAACGCATGGGTGACCATTACCTCGTCAACGGCCAGAAAACCTGGACCACGCTGGGACAGTACGGCGACTGGATTTTCTGCCTGGTGCGCACCAGCACCGAAGGCAAACCCCAGACCGGCATCAGCTTCCTGCTGATCGACATGAAGAGCCCCGGCGTGACCGTGCGGCCCATCCAGCTGCTGGACGGCGAGTGTGAGGTCAACGAAGTCTGGTTCGACAACGTGAAAGTCCCAGCCGAAAACCTGATCGGCGAAGAAAACAAGGGCTGGACCTACGCCAAGCACCTGCTGAGCCACGAGCGCACCAACATCGCCGATGTGAATCGCGCCAAACGCGAGTTGGAGCGCCTGAAACGTATCGCCAAGACCGAGGGCGTTTATGACGACCTGCGGTTCCGCGACCAGATCGCCCTGCTGGAGGTGGATATCGTGGCGCTGGAAATGCTGGTCCTGCGTGTGCTGAGCGCTGAAAAATCGGGCAAGCAGAGCCTGGATATTGCCGGGCTGCTCAAGATTCGCGGCAGCGAAATCCAGCAGCGTTACACCGAGCTGATGATGCAAGCGGCTGGCCCCTTCAGCCTGCCGTTCATCTTCGAGGCCATGGACGCCGGCTGGCAAGGCAACTTCCCCGGCGGCTTGGTGGCCAATGCGCCCCTGGCCGCCAACTATTTCAACATGCGCAAGACCACCATCTACGGCGGCAGCAACGAAGTGCAGCGCAACATCGTGGCACAAACCGTACTGGGTTGAGGAGCAGATCATGGATTTCGATTTTTCCGACGACCAGGTACAGCTGCGCGATGCCGTGCGCCGCTGGGTGGACAAAGGTTACGACTTCGAGCGACGCAAGTCGATCGTGGCGGCGGGTGGCTTTGATCGCGTTGCTTACGCCGAACTGGCTGAACTCGGCCTGTGCGGTCTGTATATCCCCGAAGAGCACGGCGGGCTGGGCATGGGCCCGGTCGAAGGCATGGTGGTGATGGAGGAGCTGGGCCGCGGTATCGTGCTGGAGCCTCTGGCGCACACACTGATTGCCTCCGGTGTGCTGGGGGGCTATGCCGAGGCGTCGTTGCAGTCCAAGTGGCTGCCGCGCATCGCCTCTGGCGACGCGTTGGTGGTGCTGGCTCATCTGGAGCGCGGACTGCGCTACACCCTGGGGGCCCATCTCACCCAAGCCGTGCAGCAAGGGAATGATTGGGTACTGAATGGTGTCAAAAGCGTGGTGCCGGTGGGTGATGCGGCCGATGGCTGGCTGGTGCCTGCCCAAACCGACCAAGGGGTGGCTCTGTTTCTGGTGGCACGTGGGGCGACAGGCGTGCAGACCAGCGGTTACGTGACGCAGGATGGCAGCCGCGCCGCCGAACTCCACCTCAACCAGACACCCGCTCAACTCGTGACCCGAGATGGACAAACCGCCCTGGAGCATGCGGTGGACGTCGGCATCGCCGCCAGCTGCGCCTACGCCATCGGGGTGATGGACCAGACCGTGGCCGTGACCGCCGACTACCTGAACACCCGCAAGCAGTTCGGCGTGCCGATTGCCAGCTTCCAGGCGCTGCGTCATCGCATGGCCGACATGAAGATGCAACTGGAACTGGCGCGCAGCATGAGCTATTACGCCAGCCTCAAGCTCAACGCACCCACCAGCGAACGCCGCCAGGCCCTGGCCCGAGCCAAGGTACAGCTAGGCCAGAGCTTGCGCTTTGTCGGCCAGCAAGCGGTGCAGTTGCACGGGGGCATCGGCGTGACGGACGAATACATCGTCAGCCACTACTTCAAGACCCTGACCCAGCTCGAAATGACCTGGGGCGACACCCTGCACCACCTGGGCGAGGTCAGCGCCCGCATGCAGGAATCAGCGGGCGTCTTTGCCTGAGATTCAGGACAGGTTAACCCAGCCAGCCCTGCCGCCAGATCCAGAACAGGCCAGCCAGCAACAGCCCCAGCAGGATCAGCCAGGGCCATGGGCTGGCCTTGTCGGCGTAAGGGTCCTGGATCGAGCGTTGTGAGCCTGCGGGCAAGGCGGCCACCCCCGTGAGCGATGCACCGAACGGGATGTTGATTCGCGCCCGGATGTTCACTGCCCAGCCGTTCGCGTCCAGCAACGGCCCCAGGTTGCGTTGCCTCAGCTTCAACCAGGCCAGCAACACCGAAGGCCCGGATATCAGCAGCATGACACCCAGCACCACCAGGGGCATCTGCCAGGCCGGCAAGCCCAGAAACCCGGTGATCACCGCCGCCAGCGCGGTGCCCAGTGCCCCCAGTGCCAGACCGATCGCGGCAAAAATACCGGCGAACTTGGCAATATCGAAAGCCTGCTGGCGGGGCGTATCGGCAGGAGTCTGAGTCGTGGCGCCCACATCGGCCACGCGTTCGGCCGACTTGGCTTCAATGTCCTTGTCGCGCGCGGCGGCAAATTTCTGGATCTGCTCTCCGATCATGCGGGCCACGCGCTTGTAAGGCGCCCAGAAGGCCTGGCGCACGCTGATCGGGGCCTCCACCACCTTGACCACGCTCGCGTTCCAGTCACGCCCCAGCCGGTCGTAAAACACCCCGTTGCGGCCGGGCACCATCATCTCGTCGGCATCCCCACCCGTCATGGCTGCCACAATGGTGATGGGTGCTTCGCCCTGCCGTACGCACTGGCAGTACACCAGATAAGCGCCAGACAGCGGCGCCAGCGCAGCGTGTCGGGCCATGTCACTCACCCGCAGACACAGGTCGCAGCTGCGCTGGTCGATGTACAGCGTTCCGGCCTGGAACACCGCACGGGCATCGCCACTGTAGAAGTCACTCAGGTTGACAAAATTACGCAGCAGCGTCACCAGATCGCGGCGCAGATGCAGCAATTTGTCCAGCGTATCCACCAACGCAGCATCGGTGTCGGACTGCGCATCCTGCTCGATCAGGCGCTGCAGGGCCGCGACAGTCTCAGGCGCCAGCAGGGTGTCCCACTGCTGGGCGGGCACATCGGCAGCCGGCGTAGCGGGCTTGGCGGCCAGCCATTCCCGGTAAGCCGTGAGCTTCTGGCTCAGCGCCTGCCACTGTTCCCAAGTGAGTTGATGCGTGTCACCCAGCACCGGCGCGACCACCGCGGAGCGCAAGGCAGTCATGGCGGTCTGCCAGGCCGGGTTGATGCCCTCCACCAGTGGCAGGGCAGCACCTGGTGTCACCTTGGCCAGGGGCAAGGCGGCCACTTCCTGACGGGCCTCGCTCAAGGCCAGCCCGGCAATCTCAGCATACTGGCTGTCCGCCGGGTTCAGGGCGGTCGCGGCGCGGTCATCAAACGCCGCGAGCCGGCAACGGGTGAAATAGTCATCCACTTTGGGCTGCACCGCATCGAAAGCCGCCAGCGCCGCCGCTGTGCCGTCACCAAAAGCCATGATCTGGGCGGTATCGTCACAGGCACGGGCCTGCCACTGGCGGGCCTCGTCCGCCGCCGCCAGAAACGCGGCCAGCGTGTCTGCCGAGACACCGGGCTCCCCACTGCGATCCGTCTGTGCACCAACCGTGGCGACCACTTGCGCAATCAGGGCCTGCACAGCCGCATCCGGCGTCAGGGTGGCTGGCACAATCCCGTCGCCATTGAGTTGGTCGGGCGGAAACAGGCGGGCTGGGTCGGCCAGATCGGCCAGCGCCAGCGATTCCGCGCCGGGGCGGCCCACCCGCGCGAGCACATCGCGCGCAGCGGCCAACAGGTCCTGGCCTTCGGGGGTGGCATCGTTCAGCGCATTCAAGGGCAGCGAGTCGCCCGGCTCAAACAAGACGTTGGGATCGCGCAGCACGCCACAAACCCACTGCACCGCCGTGCGCAACTCATGGACGCGAATGCGGCCATCGCCATCCCCATCAATCAGCTTGAGTGTCTTGTCATCGAACTCCAGCCCGGCCGTCGGGCAGGCCAGCACCGCCCACAGCTTCTGGTCCAGTTCGGCCAGATGACGCAAATCGTCGGCCGTTTCGATTTGAACCTGATCGAACCCGCCGGAGCGGAAAAAACGCCAGCGGTGCGGGGCGGCAGACGATACGCTCATGATGACTCCTGTGACTCCTCAGCCTCAGAATGTATCAGTATTCACACCCTGGCCGATCACCCACCTCGAGCACCCAGCCGGTCGTGAGCCCTACCTAGCTGTGCAGACGCGAGGTTTTGGGCAGGTGCGCCATCAGAAACTCCATCTGGTCAGACAGGATGCGGCGGTTGCGCAAAATGAAGTCTTCCCACAGGCTGGGCACATAGGGGGCATACAGCAGGGGCATGTGGGCCTGCTCCGGGGTGCGGTTGCCCTTGCGGTGGTTGCAGGAGCGGCAGGCGGTCACCACATTCATCCAGTGGTCACGTCCTCGTTGCGCCAGCGGCAGGATGTGTTCGCGGGTCAGCTCGTCTTCGTGGAAGTGCCCGCCGCAATAGGCGCAGATGTTGCGGTCTCGCGCAAACAGCTTGGTGTTGCTAAGAGACGGTTTCAACTCGAAAGGGTTGATGCTGGGCACGCCTTTGGTCCCGATGATGGAGTTAACCTCGATCACCGACTGAATACCCGTGACGGCGTTGTGTCCGCCGCGGAACACGGCCACCTGCTGCCCCATTTCCCAGCGGACTTCGTCGGCGGCATAGTGCAACACCGCCTCTTCCAGGCTGATCCAGGACTGGGGCAAACCCTGCGCAGACAACTTCAACACCTTCAAGATCGACCTCCGTGCGTTGAACTTGTGTCAATATAGCGCGCTTTCATTACTCCACACCACCTCATGAGAATCATTCAGGGCCTGAACAACCTTCGGCGTCGCCAAGAAGCGTCGCCGTCGGACTGCGCCTTGACCATCGGCAACTTCGACGGCGTGCATCGGGGCCATCAGGCCATGCTGGCCTTGCTGAAAAACGAAGCCCGTCACCGGGGGCTGCCCACCTGCGCCCTCACTTTTGAACCTCATCCCCGTGACTACTTTGCAGCGCGGTTCAACAAACCCGAACTGGCGCCCGCTCGCATCGCCACCCTGCGCGACAAATTGAACGAACTGCGGGCCTGCGGGGTGGACCAGTGCGTCATCCTGCCGTTCAACCACGCGCTGGCCAGCCTGTCGGCGCAGGCCTTCATTGAAGATGTGCTGGTCGGCGCCCTGGGTGCCCGCTACGTGCTGGTGGGCGATGATTTCCGTTTCGGCGCCCAACGCCAGGGCGACTATGCCCTGCTCGATGCCGCCGGGGCCGAGCACGGCTTTGATGTGGCTCGCATGATGAGCTACGAAGTGCACCGGCTGCGGGTGTCCAGTTCTGCGGTGCGTGAAGCGTTGAGCGCCGGGCGCATGCAGGAAGCCGCCGCGTTGCTCGGCCGCCCCTACAGCATCAGCGGGCACGTGGTGCACGGCCGCAAGCTGGGGCGCGAACTGGGGGCCAGTAGAGAGGGCGCGGGCGATGGCTTTCGCACGCTCAATCTGCGTTTCAGCCACTGGAAGCCAGCAGCCAGCGGCATTTTTGTGGTGCAGGTGCATGGGCTGGACCCTGACCCGGCTGCGGCCCCGTTGCCGGGGGTCGCGAACCTGGGCGTGCGCCCCTCGCTGGACCCGCACGACGTCAACGGTGGGCGCGTCCTGCTTGAAACGCACTGCCTGGAGTGGCCGGAACGCATCCGGCAAGCGCTGCAGACCGCCCCGACCCCTGGGGAGGCCTACGGTAAAATCATCCGGGTGGAGTTGCTGCACAAACTGCACGACGAGCTTCGTTACGACAGCCTCGACGCCCTCACCCGAGGCATCGATCAGGATTGTGCCGACGCCCGTGCGTGGTTCGCCGAACACCGCTGACCCATTTCGCCGTTGCACCCGGGCGCAAGGCCCGTCGAAAACCACCCCTACCCTATGTCCGACGCCAAAGCCAACGCCCCCTCGACGGCCCCCTCCGGGACCGATTTCAGCGCCACCCTGAACTTGCCAGACACCCCCTTCCCCATGCGCGGCAACCTGCCTCAGCGCGAACCGGGCTGGGTGCAGCAATGGGAAGACCAAGGTCTTTACGCCCGCCTGCGTGAGGCACGTGCCGGTGCGCCCAAGTTCATCCTGCACGACGGCCCGCCCTATGCCAACGGGCAGATCCACATTGGTCACGCCGTCAACAAGGTCCTGAAGGACATGATCGTCAAGGCGCGCCAGCTGGCCGGGTTCGACGCGCAGTACATCCCCGGCTGGGACTGCCACGGCCTGCCCATCGAAAACGCGATCGAAAAGCTGCACGGCCGCAACCTGTCCCGCGACCAGATGCAGGCCAAGGCCCGCGCCTTCGCGACCGAGCAGATCGCGCAGCAGATGGCCGACTTCAAGCGCCTGGGCGTTTTGGGCCAGTGGGACAACCCCTACAAGACGATGGACTACGCCACCGAAGCCAATGAAATCCGCGCCTTCAAGCGCGTGATGGAGCGCGGCTTCGTGTACCGGGGCCTGAAGCCCGTGTACTGGTGCTTTGACTGCGGCTCCTCGCTGGCCGAATTCGAGATCGAATACCAGGACAAGAAGAGCCAGACGCTGGATGTGGGATTCCTGTGTGCCGAACCGGCCAAGCTGCTGCACGCCTTCTTCGGCCAGAGCGGCCTGCCCCACGCCGACACCGCCGGGCTGGAAAGCCAGCCCATGTACGCCGTCATCTGGACGACCACCGCCTGGACCATTCCCGCCAACCAGGCACTCAACCTCAACCCCGAGCTGACCTACGCGCTGGTGCAGACGCCGCGTGGCTTGCTGGTGCTGGCCGAGTCGCTGGTCGAGAAGTGCCTGGCGCGGTACGAACTGGAAGGCACGGTGCTCGCCACCACCCCCGGCAAAGCCCTGGGGGGCCTGACGTTCCGCCACCCGCTGGCGCACGTGCACCCTGGCTACGACCGCCTCAGCCCTATCTACCTGGCCGACTACGCCACCGCCGATGACGGTACCGGTATTGTTCACTCCGCGCCCGCCTACGGCGTGGAAGACTTCAACTCCTGCGTCGCGCATGGCATGCGCTACGACGACATCCTCAACCCGGTGCAGGGCAACGGCCAGTATGAGGACGCCCTGCCCCTGTTCGGGGGCCAGAACATCTGGAAGGCGTGCCCCGTCATCATCGACACGCTGCGCGAGCACGGCCGCCTGTTCGCCACCGAAACCATCACCCACAGCTATCCGCACTGCTGGCGCCACAAGACGCCCGTTATCTACCGCGCAGCCGCGCAATGGTTTGTGCGCATGGACGAGGGCGACGGCATTTTCACGACCGACAAGGCCGGCAAGACGCTGCGACAGCTGGCGCTGGAAGCCATCGAGCACACCCACTTCTACCCGGAAAACGGCCGTGCCCGCCTGCGGGACATGATTGCCAACCGGCCCGACTGGTGCATCAGCCGCCAGCGCAGCTGGGGCGTGCCCCTGCCCTTCCTGCTGCACGTGGACAGCGGCGAACCGCATCCCCGCACGCCCGAGATCATCGACCTGGCCGCCGAGGTGGTGGAGGCCGGAGGCATCGAGGCCTGGAGCCAGCTCGGCGTGGCCGACATCCTGGCGCGTATCGGCGACTCGGCAGATGCCCATAGCTACACCAAGAGCACCGACATTCTGGAAGTGTGGTTCGACTCCGGCACCACCCACACCACGGTCCTCAAGGGCAGCCATGCGGGCAGCGGCCACGACCACGGCCCAGAAGCCGACCTGTACCTGGAAGGCCATGACCAGCATCGCGGCTGGTTCCACAGCTCGCTGCTGACCGCCTGCGCCATGAACGACCGCGCACCCTACAGAGGGTTGCTGACCCACGGCTTCACGGTGGACGGCCAGGGCCGCAAGATGAGCAAGAGCGTGGGCAACGTGATTGCACCCCAGCAGGTCAGCTCCAAGATGGGCGCCGAGATCATCCGCCTCTGGGTGGCCGCCACCGACTATTCGGGCGACCTGGGCATCGACGACAAGATCCTGGCCCGTGTGGTGGACGCTTACCGCCGCATCCGCAACACACTGCGCTTTTTGCTGGCCAACATCAGCGACTTTGATGCCACAACCGACTCGGTCCCTTTCGACCAGATGCTGGAAATCGACCGCTACGCCCTCAGCCGCGCGGCCCAGTTCCAGGCGGAGGTGCTGGCGCATTACCAACGCTACGAATTCCATCCCGTGGTGTCCAAGTTACAGGTGTACTGTTCGGAAGACCTCGGCGCCTTCTATCTGGATGTCCTGAAGGACCGCCTGTACACCACGGCCCCCAAGAGCCTGGCGCGGCGCTCGGCACAGACCGCCCTGCATCAGATCACCCACGCCATGCTGCGCTGGATGGCGCCCTTCCTGAGCTTCACGGCCGAAGAGGCCTGGGCACTGGTGGGCACACCGGTCCATGGTTCGCCCAGCATCTTCACCGAGACCTACCTCAACCTGGGCACGCCCAACGAGGCGCTGCTGGCCAAATGGAGCCGGGTGCTGGAGATCCGTGCGGCAGTCAACAAGGCCATCGAAGACGTGCGCGTCGCCGGGCAGGTGGGTTCGTCCTTACAGGCCAACGTCACGCTCACCGTCGGCGCGGAAGACATGGCCCTGCTGCAAAGCCTGGGCGATGACCTGAAATTCGTGCTCATCGTCTCGGCCGTCACGCTGCAAGGCGGCGCTGAACTGGCCGTGACCGTCACGCCATCGAGTGCCACCAAGTGCGGCCGCTGCTGGCACTGGCGCGACGACGTGGGCCACGACCCGGCCCACCCCGAACTGTGCGGTCGCTGCACCAGCAACCTGTATGGTTCGGGCGAAACCCGTGCCGTGGCCTGAGGCAGGCTGACCATGGGTAAACCGTCATCTAGGGGCATGCTGGTCTGGCTGGGACTGGCCTTTGCCATTCTGTTGATCGACCAGGCCAGCAAATGGTGGATCGTGAGTGCCTACCGGCTCGGCGACGCCACCACCATCACCTCGTTTTTCAACATTGTGCGTGTGCACAACCACGGCGCGGCATTCTCGTTTCTGGCCGGAGCGGGCGGCTGGCAGCGCTGGTTTTTCACGGTCATCGGCATCGGCGCCACCCTGTTCATCCTCTGGATGTTGCGTTCACACCACAACCAGAAGCTGTTCGCCTTCTCGCTGGCCTGCATCATGGGCGGCGCCGTGGGCAACGTGATCGACCGTCTCGTCCACGGCTACGTGGTGGACATGCTGGATTTTCACTTCCGCTGGCTCGAACCCGTGTTCCGTGGCGGCCACTTCCCCACCTTCAATGTGGCGGACATGGCCATCACCACAGGCGCAATCGGGTTAATATTGGACGAAATCCTGCGCGTTCGGCGCTCTCGTTAACTCGTCATTCCATACTGCATGCCATTTCGTCACATCGCTCCATGGCTGGCTGCACTGAGTGTGTGCAGCCCCTGGGCGATGGCGCAAAACGTGCAATGCCACATCACGTTTGGTGGCGCTACGCGAACCTTCACGGTGGCACCCGCTGCTTCATTTGTGGAAGCCCCCAATCCGTTGCTGGAAGGGGCTTCGCTGTCCCTGACCGTGGTCAACCAGCTCCCGCCTGCGCCTGGGGCGGGCGTCACGGTGCGGACGTACAGCCGGGTGCACGACGAACCGGTGCTGCTGCACCAGGCCTATTACCTGCCTGAAGCCTCGCCCACCGGCCCACATGGCTTCACTGGCTTGCAAGTGGTTCGCGAGCCGCAGCGCCAGCGCGAAATCGCCTACTGGTGCGAACGGCCTGCTCGCTGACCCTGCTTAGGGGATCAGCACCGTCGAGCCCGTGGTGTGGCGGGCTTCCAGATCGCGATGCGCCTGCTGCACCTGATCCAGCGGGTAACGCTGCGCCACGTGAATCTTCACCTGCCCGGACGTGACTGCACTGAACAGATCGTCTGCCATGGCCTGCGTGCGCTCCCGGCTCGTGATGTGGCTGAACAGCGTCTGGCGCGTCACGTAGATCGAGCCTTTGGCCGCCAACACGGCAGGAGCGAAGGGCGGCACCGGGCCGGATGCATTGCCAAACGTCACCATCAGGCCAAAGGGCGACAGGCAGTCCAGGGACGCGTCCCAGGTGTCCTTGCCCACCGAGTCGTACACCACCTTGACGCCTTTGCCGCCGGTGATGTCCTTCACGCGGGCGCTGAAGTTCTCGGTGCGGTAGTTGATCACATGGGCCGCGCCATTGGCCTTGGCCAGCGCACACTTCTCGTCGGAACCCGCCGTACCAATCAATTGCAACCCCAGGGCCTTGGCCCACTGGCACGCAATCAGACCCACCCCACCGGCAGCGGCATGGAAGAGCACGAAGTCACCGGCTTGCAGCCCTTCCACCGGCTTGGTGTGCTTGAGCAGGTACTGTGCCGTCAGACCTTTGAGCATCATGGCCGCGCCTTCCTCGAAAGAAATGGCGTCCGGAAGGCGGCACACATTCATCGCAGGCATCACGCGGACTTCGCAATAGCTGCCCGGCGGGTGACTGGCGTAGGCCGCCCGGTCACCCACCTTCAGATGCGTCACGCCCTCGCCCACCGCCTCAATCACACCGGCGCCTTCCATGCCGAGGCTCAGGGGCATCGTCAGGGTATACAGGCCCGAGCGCTGGTACACATCCAGGAAGTTCAGACCAATCGCGTGGTGGCGTATCCGCACTTCACCAGGGCCGGGCTGGCCGACGGGCACTGAAACCAGTTGCATCACTTCCGGGCCACCGGTCTGCTCGATTCGTACGGTACGTGTTGTCGTTGGATTCATCAATCAAGTCTCCTGTGAGTGAACGGACTGCATGGTGCCACGAATGTGACGGCTTTGCAGCGCGTCGCCCAAGTCGCGTGCGCCAAAGCAGGTAAAGTTGGGTCAATGTCCAAGCCGCCTACCACCTCCCTGTCACTCTCCACTGCTGGCATTTTGCTGGTGCCGCCGCTCATGTGGGCGGGCAACGCCGTGGTGGGGCGCCTCGCGGCGGAGTGGATTCCCCCCATCACGTTCAATTTCCTGCGCTGGGTGCTGGTGCTGATCATCCTGCTGCCGCTGGCCAGCTGGGTGCTGCGGCGCAACAGTCCACTCTGGGGCGACTGGAAGCGGTTCGCCCTGCTGGGGCTGCTCTCGGTGGCGAGCTACAACATGCTGCAGTATCTGGCGCTGCACACGTCCACACCACTGAACGTGACGCTCGTGGCCGCCAGCATGCCGGTGTGGATGTTGGTGGTGGGTCGGTTGTTCTTCCATGCGCCCATGCGTCGTTCAGCCATGGTGGGTGCGGCGTTTTCCCTGACCGGTGTGCTGGTGGTACTCACGCAGGGCGACCCTTCGCGTCTGGTGCAGCTCAAGCTGGTGCCCGGTGACGGCTGGATGCTGCTGGCCGCTTTCGTCTGGGCCAGCTACAGCTGGCTGCTCACCGAGCGCAAGGAATCACCAGCCATTCGCAACGACTGGGCCGCCTTCCTCATGGCACAGACCGTCATGGGGCTGATCAGCGCCGCCGCCTTCACGGGGGGTGAATGGGCCTGGCTGACCAGCCAGGGGCTGGGCCACATTGAATGGAGTTGGGCGCTGGTGGCGGTGCTGGTGTTCGTGGCCATCGGCCCTTCGTTGCTGGCCTACCGCTGCTGGGGCGCGGGCGTGCAACGCGCCGGCCCCACCGTGGCCAGCTTTTTCAGCAACCTCACGCCCCTGTTCGCCGCCCTGCTCTCACTCGCCTTCCTGGGCGAGCCCCCCCAGCTGTTCCACGCCATTGCGTTCGTGCTGATCGTGCTGGGGATTGTGGTGACGTCGGCCAGGGCGCGGTGAGTCCGTCAGTGAGTTCACATTGATACCGATTATTTCGCTATTTGTTATTTAGCGCCAATTCCGCTATTATTCACCCAGCAATCAGGCGGACACATGACCATACGCAGCCAACGGCTCATAACGGGTACACAGCTTGGACCACTGTTACGAGGCGCACGCAAGAGCCTCAAGTTGACGCAGGCACAACTCGCCCGTCGAGTCGGCCTGAGCCAACGGCGCATATCAGAGTTTGAACTCGATCCAAACGCGCTTAGTGTCGCGCAGCTATTGACCATTTGCAACCAACTCGGTCTGCAAGTGGTGATTCAGCAGAAAGAAACCCACTTGCAAGAGTCAGAGCCACACCAGGGCGAGTGGTGACATGGTCGTTCGTGCATCACGCTCGCGGCCTCTGTCCATCTGGGTCAATGGTGAACTTGTCGGTCATTGGTCACCCGCCAGGCACCGACCCGCAGAACTCCGTTACGCTGAGAGCTGGTTACAGTCAGACCATTCCAGACCGCTCTCACTGTCCTTGCCCATACCCCTGGTAGGCAATGAACCCCTGCAGGGGGAACGCGTCAACCATTTTTTTGACAATCTATTGCCAGACAGCCCAGGCATACGAAAGCGTCTGGCCGGTCGCTACGCTGCAGGCTCTGAAGACACTTTTGACCTGCTAGCGGCGATTGGACAGGACTGTGTAGGCGCCATTCAACTCCTGCCAGACAATGAAACCCCGAAAGGCATCCAGCGTATCGACGGAGAACCACTCAACGATGAAGAAGTCGCTGCATGGCTTCGCGCGACGGTCACTGGCGGTGCCATTCACGGGCCTCACAACCACTCAGACTTCCGTATC
The DNA here is from genome assembly GCA_030602985.1 of Burkholderiales bacterium. Lineage (GTDB taxonomy): Bacteria > Pseudomonadota > Gammaproteobacteria > Burkholderiales > Burkholderiaceae_C > UBA997. The sequence goes on along the minus strand of JAUVYR010000030.1, from coordinate 4,215 downwards.
TCGATTGCGGGGGCACGGGAAAAGCAAGCTGCACACATCGGGGCAATGGCTGCTTCGTCTTCTACAGGAGGACTTTTGCCAGGTTCTCGGGGTCAGCCCTCATCAGAAGTATGAGGCCGATGGTGGGCCCGGGGTAATGCACATAGCGCAGGTGCTGAGTGGTTCTGAGCATGCGCGGGGCGATTTAAGAACACTGCTGGCCAGTCAAATCACCTTCTGGCTGCTGGCGGCCACAGATGGACATGCCAAGAATTTCAGTATCCATCTTCGAGCGGGTGGAAGATACGCATTGACCCCGATGTACGATGTGCTGTCTGCTTGGCCCATCATGGGCAAGAAAGGCGATCAGCTACCCTTGCAGAACGCCAAGCTAGCCATGGCCATGATGGGCCACAACCGCCACTACCACCTGGCCGCCATCATGCGGCGCCACTTCAACCACACAGCAGCCCGATGTGGGTGGGGCGTTGATGCTGAGGACATCATCCAGGAGCTGCTAGACCGTGTAGAGCCCGCTATAGCCGCCGTGGAAAAACGGCTACCGACCGATTTTCCTGAGCCAGTCGCAGTAGCTATCTTCGCGGGTATGCGCAGCCAAGCGAAAAAGCTCAGGGAACAGCCCCGCTCCTAATCACGCCTGCCACGACTCGGTGAGTCAGAGAATGTGCTCAGCCATCAAAGCTACTCAGCGGGATACAAGATATACTTGTATATCAACTACCGGGAGTCTGACCATGCTGGCCATTCGATTACCTGCTGAAGTGGAAAACAGGCTTGAAGCGCTGGCACGAGCGACCGGCCGCACCAAGACCTTCTATGCTCGTGAGGCCATTCTCGAACATTTGGCTGACTTGGAAGATCTGTATCTTGCCGAACAGCGCTTGATTGATATACGTGCCGAAAAAACACAGACCGTAACGCTTAAAGAAATGCTGAAGCGCTATGGCTTGGAAGATTGAACTAGACCCCAGCGTCGAGCGGGAGTTCAGCAAGATGGACCCTCAAAATGTTCGTCGCATTCTTGCATTCCTTCATGGGCGTCTAGCCACACTTGACGATCCGCGCAGCATTGGTGAGGCGCTGAAAGGCTCCAAGCTGGGTTCTTTCTGGAAATATCGTGTCGGCGACTGGCGGGTGATCGCCCACATTGAAGACGGGGCTCTGCTTATTCTCGTCTTGCGGATCGGTGATCGCAAAGACGTGTACCGCCACTGACTTAGAAACCCCGTAGCGTCTTCTCAAGCTCAGGGCTTGCAACGTGGTCCAGCCGCCGAATAGCCCCGTCCAGGTCCAACCTACCCTTGGTACCACTACATCACAGCGCTCGGGCTTTGCAACCGCAGCATCAACGTCATCGGGTCTATCGGGGAAGACGAAAACCCATAGTGCTGGTAGAAGGCCTTCGCTCTGTCATTCAATGCATGAACAAGCAGCGCCCTGACGCCGGCGTTCTCAGCGACCGCCATGGACCGCAGCACCGCGTCCTTCAGCAATGCAACACCCACTCGGTGCCCCTGCGCACGGTGCGCAACCGCCAGCCTGCCCAATACCAGCACGGGAACCGGGTCTGGCATGTTGCGACGGACACCGCCAGTCGCGTGTTCGTGTGAGACGGCCCCTGCAGCCAGCGCGTAATAACCGACGACGTTTTGTTCCTCGTCCAACACCACAAAGGTGCGGCTAGCCCCGTTGAGTTGATTGGTGAGCGCACGGCGTTTCAACCAGTCATTCAGGGTTGGCTCGCCGCATTCGAAGGTGCTCAGGTCATGGTCAGCGCGTAGGGGCTCGGGAGCGGACAAGCGCATGTTCACTTGGCGCGTGCAGTCCAGGGGGCTTTCACCTCCATCAGCCGGCGTAGGCCCGCATTGGATGCCGCCGGGGCGTCCAGCATTTCTGTGAATTGCCGGAACTTCTCGGCGTCCAGGTTGAAGAAAACCTGGTCAAGCACCACAGCGCGGGCCCGCTCACAAGCAGCCTCCAGCATGAAGTCGGACCGGTTTTTGCCCAGAACGGCGGCCGCTTGGTCAATCAGGTCGCGTTGGTCGGGTCGGGCCCGGAGATTGATGGCTGCATCGCGCATGACAAACCTCTGCATGTATGGATGATGTCCATACATTATGAGTGAATGTGTAGCTATTGTCAATACGTTGCAGGGTTCACACTAAGTGGCAACGGGCCGACGGACCAGACATCAGAACGTCTGCGTCAACCCGAACACCAGGCGATCGCGGCCCACGTCTCCCACCTTGCTGCGCTGCGCTCCCGACATCATGGCGTTGGCTGACAGGCCGGTGCCGAAGTCGTAACGCAGGCCGATGTGGTAGTCGTGAGCGCCGCCCAGATTGGCGTTGTTGCGGAAGCCGACGCCACCTTCCAGGCTGAGGTGGTTCGTCAGGGGTTGCGATATGTCCAGACCCAGCCGGGCGAGGTCCGGGCCGCTGCCAAAACTGCGGCTGTAGGTGGCCGTGGCAATGCCCCAGTTCAGGCTGGCGTGCCATTCATGGAAGTTACTGCTGCCTTCGCGGGGGAAGATGTAACGCGTCACCCCCACATCAAAGCCCAGGCGGTCGGTGATCTGCCCGGCATAGCCGCCAAAGACATTGATTTCCAAGTTGGCATCGCCGAATGTACCGGTGGAGTTCCAGTTGCCCACGTAGAAGCCGTTGCCGAAGTCATAGTCCACGCCACCCTGCAAGGCTGGGCGAAAGCTCTTGCTGTCGCGGGTGTCCTGGTCGATACCCTGGTATTTGTACAGGGACACCACACCCACGTTGAACGACAGGCCCTGGGCCGCTGCCGGGGCCATGATGAGCGCGGTGGCAGCCGCCACAACGCCGAGTTTGAGTGATTGCATGAAGGACTCCTTGTAAACGGTTGATACACATATAGGAGTCACTGCAAATCGGGTGGGTTCCCCCATGACCACGTACCCCACCCTTGAGTGGTAACGGGATGTTTTGGCAAGGCACATAAAAAAACCCCGGCTGAGACCAGCCGGGGTTCAATGAGCCGACTAAACCCGATCAGAAGGTGTGGCGCAGACCCACAGCAAAGTTACTGGTCTTGGTAGTTGACACAGTGGAAGCAGTGCCTTCAACTTCAGATCTTTCGTAACCGACGTAAGCAGTGGTGCGCTTGGACAGGTTGTAGGTACCCACCAGGGCGTAACCGTCGGAATTACGGGTTACGCCACCCGCCTTGGTACGGCCGTCGGCATAACCGAAGGCCACAGCGAAGTTCCCCAGAGGCACATTCACACCGATCTGGAAGTCACGATCTTTACGATCGCTTTCCTTGGTGCGCTGCACGGAGCCAACCAGGCGGAAAGTGCCGAAGTCGTAGCCACCACCCAGCAGGGTGTGCTCGCGATCAACAGTTGCAGAAATCTCTTGATTCTGATGACCAAAGGCGGCCAGGATAGGACCGTTGGAATACCACACAGCCAAGCTCAGCGTGTCAGTCGCTGAAGTTGAAGCCGTCTTGTTTTCGCCGAAACCGTAGCTCACAGCGGCGTTGAAGCCGTTGATGGTAGGCGCTTCGTAGCGGATCGAGTTGCTGTTACGCAGGGTGTAGTTAGCAATACCCACATCGAACACAGCAGTGGACACGTTGATGTTGCTGTTGAAGGTGTGGTTGGTGGCACCGAACACGGTGTCATAAGCCGTATAGTTACGACCCAGCTTGATGGTACCAAAGCCACCGCTCAGGCCAAGCCAGGCTTCACGGTTGAACAAGTCAGTTTGAGAACCGCCGGTGTCAGTGTTGAAGTTGCTTTGCAGCATGAACATGGCCTTCAAGCCACCGCCCAGGTCTTCCGTACCGCGAATACCCCAGAACTGGGTATTCAACTGGCTAGAGTTGATGCCTTGCTGTGAATTGCCGACGGTATTCGCTCCGCTGTTACTGTAGTTTTTAACACCGTCAACCTTGACAGTGTTATTGCTGTAACCAACATCCAGGCGACCAAACAGCTGAACGGACGATTGCGCCATGGCTCCGCTGGTTGCGGTGATCACGGCCAGAGCAATAAGGCTCTTTTTCATTGAGATTTCTCCTGTTGATGAAACACTTATGTTGCAGATCATGAAGCAACACGCAGACCCAACGTGGATCAGACGTCATTAAAGCAGATGCCTGCGGCAATCTCTTGCTTTGCCCTGTTTTGGTAAGTTGGAAGTTGCGTACAAACAACAAAAAAGGCGACCCCCAAAGGGG
>JAUVYR010000163.1 GCA_030602985.1 Burkholderiales bacterium | reverse complement strand
TTTGGCCAGGTGTTCGGCGCGGTAGCCCAGCAGCATGGTCTTGCCCGAACCGGCCACGCCGTGGATGACGCGGTGCCCGTCGCCCAGGCTGCGGGCCAGCTGCTCCTGCTGCAGGTCCATCACCCGCATGATGCTGGGCAGTTGGGCCGCTTCGTCGGTGTCGTCAAACAGGCTGTCTTGGGCGGCCACGCGCACCTGCGGGAACATGATCCAGCGCACGCGGTCGAGCTGCGGCAGCGACATGACGCCGCGCATGGCGTAGGGGAACATGTTCCACAGGTGGGTCTGCAGGTCTTCGGGGTCCACCTGCTCCAGCATCTCGTCCTGGCAAATCACGCGCTGCGGCTCGATGGCGTGGTGCAGTTCGGCCTTGTCAAACTGCGCGCGCGTGATGTTGGGCAGCACCACGCCGTAGCTCCACGGAAACGCCAGCTTGCCCTGGTGCGGGCCGCTGGGCTGCACCAGTTGCGGGTCGCGCTCCAGCGCCTTGACCACCTGGTGGGCGTACTGCCGGGCCTGCTCCAGCGGATTGGGAATGGTTTTGGGACCGGTGTCGCCGTGAATGACCCAGGTTTGCCGGTCGGCCTGGATGAGCGTGCTCAGGCGAATGTCTTTCACCTCCAGTACCAGAATGCCGCGCCGGGGGTGGATGATCACAAAGTCCGGGTGGGCGCTGCGCGGGCCAATGGGCACGTCGTACCAGAGCAGGTAGTCGTCATCGAGCTTATGCTCCAGCCGCTCGGCCACGCGGCGCTCCCCGCCCGTCATGCGCGAAACGCAACTGCCCAGTGCCGGTATGAGTGTCGCCATCCCTTGATGTGATCTGTTGATTTATCAGATTTTGCATCATTTGCCACGTAAAACTCAAGGGGTGGCGTTTTGCGGTGGTAAAGTTCTGGCGGTTAGTTTGTTTTTTCAGGGAGTAACAATGAAAACCATCGTTCTGGCAGGCTTGGGCCTGGCTTTGCTCACGGGTTGCGTTCAGGAAAATGCGCGCACCCTGCCCATCCAACAAGTCGAGTCGGCGCAAACGCCTTTCGCGGGCACCCGCGTGGCGGTGTCGATCGGCCAGTTCAACAATCGCTCATCGTTCATGCGTGGGGTGTTTGCGAACAACACCTCGGAAGACCGCCTGGGCAGCCAGGCGCAAACCATCCTGACGGCACATTTGCAGCAAAGCCAGCGCTTCAGCGTGCTGGACCGCACGCTCATGTCGGAAAGCCGCCAGGAAGCCCAGCTCAGCGGGCAGACGCAGCAGGTGCGTGGCGCGCAATTCGTCATGACGGGCGATGTGACCGAATTCGGCCGCCGCGAAGTGGGCGACCAGCAGCTGTTCGGCATTCTGGGGCGTGGACGCACCCAGATCGCCTACTCCAAGGTCACGATCAACATCATCAATCCCCTCACGACCGAGGTGGTGCATTCAGTGCAGGGCGCGGGTGAATACAGCCTCTCGCAGCGGGAAGTGATCGGATTCGGGGGCACCGCCAGCTACGACGCCACCCTCAATGGCAAGGTGCTGGAGCTGGCCATCCGCAGCGCCATCAACCAGCTGGTGACCGACCTGGACGCCGGGCGCTGGAAGCCCTGAGCCCGATCGGCTGATCGTTCTCCGACCTTTTTTTGACTGCCATGAAACGATATGCTCTCGCCAGCAGCCTGCTGGCTGTGCTGATTTTGTCTGGGTGCGCACAACCCAAGGTCCAGCCGCTGTATGGCTGGCACAGTTACGAAGCCCAGATGGACGCCTGGTTCCGCCAGACGACCACCTCACCGGACGCGCAATTGCAACGCATGCAGGACGATCTCGAGAAGATGCAGGCGGCGGGCCAGCACCCGCCACCGGGTTTCCGTGCCCACATGGGCCTGCTGCACGGTCAACTGGGTGACCCGGTGAGCTTCCGGGCTGCCCTGGAGGCCGAGAAAGCCGCTTTCCCGGAAAGCACCCCCTACATGACCTTTCTGCTTCGCCACTTTAAAGACCGGGAGTGACCATGCTGATGACTCAACGTTTGGCCACGCTGGCCGTTCTGGCTGTGGCGCTGTTGGCGACAGGTTGCGCCTCCATTCCCCAACCGGAACCCTACGACTACACTGCGTTCAAGCAAAGCAACCCCGCGTCCATTCTGGTGTTACCACCCACGCACTCCACGCCCAACATCCGGGCTTCGGACAGCGTCTGGGCGCAAGTCACCTTTCCGCTGGCAGAGTCGGGGTTTTATGTGTTGCCCGTCACCCTCGTGGCTGAGAGCCTGCGGCAGAACGGCGTGACCCTGGCCGATGAAGCCCACCAGATTCCGCTGGACAAGCTGCACGAAGTCTTTGGAGCGGACGCGGTGCTGTACCTGAACGTGACCGAATACGGCACGGTCTACCGGGTGCTGGCCAGCGAAACCAGTGTGAGCGTGCAGGCGCGACTGGTTGATGGCTTGACCGGCGAACTGTTGTGGGAGGGCGCTGCGCGCGCCAGTTCGGCAGAACAGCAGAGTCAGCAGCAAGGGCTGGTCAGCATGCTGATCACGGCGGCGGTGAACCAGATCATCAGCTCCGTCCGCGATGACAGTCACCCCATGGCTGGCCTGGCCACCCGGCGTGTGCTGTCGGCGGGTCACGGCCGTGCCCTATTGTTTGGGCCGCGCTCCCCGTACCATCATGCGAACATACAGGGCCGCTGAGTCAGCCTGATTCAGGCCCGGGCCGCACCCAGTTCTTCGGCACTAGGCCAGAGAATGCGGTCGCGGCCCTCGCGTTTGGCCCGATACAGAGCCACATCGGCGCGGCCGAG
>JAUVYR010000151.1 GCA_030602985.1 Burkholderiales bacterium | reverse complement strand
ACCGTCACGTCTGCAAAGGTGACGGAAATTTCGGTGCCCGTGAGATAAGGCAAACCGATGGCCTGGGCCGCTGCCATGGCACGATGCTGGCCGCTGACTTCATCGTGGTCCGTGAGCGCCCAGAGCTCCACCCCATTCGCTTTGGCCCGTGCGGCCAGGATTTCTGGCGCGAGTGTGCCGTCTGAAATGGTGGAGTGGCAGTGAAGGTCGGCATTCAGGATCGTCATTGCTGCCATTTTAGGTCGGTCGACAAACGCGTGCTGTCACCGCAGTACCTGCAAGGGCGGCCGCTACACTCATGGCGTGTCGCTTTTCAAATCTGCCTCTCTGGTTTCCTTGCTCACACTGGCTTCCCGTATCACGGGCCTGGTGCGTGAGCTGCTGATTGCTGCCACTTTCGGGGCCAGCGCCTTGACGGACGCGTTCAATGTCGCCTTCCGGATTCCCAACCTCTTGCGACGTCTGTTTGCCGAAGGGGCATTCAGCCAGGCGTTTGTCCCGGTCCTGGCCGCCACCCGTGAAAAAGAAGGCGATGCCGCCACCCGTGTACTCATCGACAAGGTGGCCACGGTCATGGCCTGGGCGTTGCTGCTCACTTCATTGCTTGGCGTGCTGGCGGCCCCCTGGCTGGTCTGGGCCATGGCGGCAGGCCTCAAGCAGAATCCGGCAGGCTTCGAGGCGGCGGTGGGGCTCACGCGCTGGATGTTTCCCTATATCGCGTTCATGTCGCTGGTTGCCCTGGCGGCGGGTGTGTTGAACACCTGGAAGCGCTTTGCGGTGCCTGCTGCCACGCCTGTGCTGCTCAATCTCTCGATGATCGTTGCAGCCTGGTGGGGGGCACCGTGGTTCGGTCAAATAGGTATCGAGCCGATTTATGCGCTGGCCATGGGGGTCATGCTTGGGGGGGTGTTGCAGCTGGGCGTGCAGTTGCCCGCGCTCAAGCGCCTGGGTTTGCTGCCCCGCATTGGCCTGTCGGTCGGAGCGGTGCGTTCAGCCTGGCATCACCCTGGCACCCAAAACATCCTCAAGCTCATGCTGCCCGCCTTGCTGGGGGTCAGTGTGGCGCAGATTTCCCTGCTCATCAATACCCAGATCGCCTCGCACCTGACCACCGGCAGCGTGAGTTGGCTGACCTATGCGGATCGGCTGATGGAATTCCCTACGGCGCTGCTCGGCGTAGCCCTCGGTGTGGTGTTGTTGCCTCAGCTGTCCGCTGCGCAGGCATCCAACGACACCACGCAGTACAGCGGCCTGCTGGATTGGGGGTTGCGGCTGGTGGTGGTGCTGGCCGTGCCCAGCGCCGTGGCGCTGCTGACGATCGCCGAGCCGCTGGTAGCGGTGCTGTACAACTATGGCGCATTCACCGCCCATGATGTTCGCCAGACTTCGCTGGCCCTGATGGGCTACGGGGTCGGCCTGCTTGGCCTGATCGCCATCAAGGTGCTGGCGCCCGGTTTTTATGCGCGGCAAGACATCAGAACGCCTGTGAAAATCGCCATCGTGGTTCTGGTGCTCACCCAGTGCATGAACGTGCTGCTTGTCCCTTTGTTCGCCCATGCCGGGCTGGCATTGGCGATCGGCCTGGGTGCTCTGATCAACGCCACCTGGCTGCTGATCGGCCTGATCCGGCGCGGTGCTTACCAACCTTCCGAGGGCTGGGGCCGATTCAGCCTGCAAGTGGTGGCCGCCAGCGCCTTGCTGGCGATTTACCTCCTGTGGGCAAGCGCCCAGGTGGACTGGGTGCATGCTGTTCATGCCGGGCGACGCGTGCTCTCGCTCACCCTGCTGATGGGCGGTGCGGCCGTGGTCTATTTCGGTGCGTTGATGCTGGCGGGTGTTCAGCTGCGCCAGTTTATGAGAAAGTAAGGCATGGATCTGTCTTTTCGGGCTCCGTCCCCGCTCGACTACTTCGCCAATCTGGTTCGCGACGACGCTGGCTTTCCTCTACTGGAGGCCACCGTGGCCGTGGCCATGGACGAATACACCGACCTGGACGTGCAGACCGTGCTGGGCGATGTGGACCAGTTGCTGGCCCGCCTTCGCCGCCGTTTGCCTGCCGACGCAGGCCCTTTGCAGCGCTTGCGTGCCTTGAACCAGTTCTTCTTTAACGACCTGGGTTTTGGCGGCAACATCAACCACTATTACGACCCCGAGAACAGCTACCTCAATGTCGTGTTGCGAACCCGCCGGGGTATTCCCATCACCCTGGCCATTCTGTGGCTGGAACTTGCGCAGGGTCTGGCCTTGCAGGCCAAGGGTATCAACTTCCCGGGTCACTTCATGGTCAAGGTCAACCTGCCGCAAGGGCAGGTGGTGATCGACCCGTTCACCGGCCAGTCTTTGAGCCGTGAGGACTTGTCGGAGCGGCTGGAGCCCTACAAGCGGCGCAACGGGCTGGTGGATGACTTTGATGTGCCCGTCGGTCTGTACCTGCAATCCGCTCAGCCACGGGACATTCTGGCCCGTGTCCTACGCAACCTGAAGGAAATCCACCGTACCCAGGAAGACTGGCAGCGCCTCATAGGCGTGCAGGATCGCCTGGTGTTGCTGCTGCCCGATGATTGGTCAGAGCGCCGTGACCGGGGTTTGGCGTGGGCCGAACTGGGTCAACCGGACCGCGCAGTCCCCGATCTGGAGGCTTATCTCTCGCACGCCGAAGATGCCGAAGACGCCGACGCCGTCGGCCAGCGCCTGAACGAGCTCAGGCGCACCCTGAGCTGACTCAGGCCACCACCACCGGCGCGCCCTCACCGATAGGGGCAATGTGACCGATCGTGTAGACGGTTTCACCCAGCTCGCGCAACGTTGCTGCCGTGGCGTCTGCCTGGGCCGCGTCCACCACCACCACCATGCCAATGCCGTTGTTGAACGTGCGGTTCATTTCGATGTCATCGATCCCCGCCGTGGTCTGCAGCCAAGCGAACAGCTCGGTCTGCGGCCAACTGCCTTTTTGCAGGTGGGCAGCCATGCCTTCGGGCAGCACGCGAGGAATGTTTTCCAGCAGGCCGCCGCCGGTGATGTGCGCCAGCGCCTTGATCGGGTGCTGCGCCAGTGCGGCCAGCACGGTTTTCACATACAGGCGGGTGGGTGCCATGATGGCTTGTTTGAAAGGTTGGCCGTCTAGCGTGGCGGGCAGGTTGCCACTCGCGCGCTCGATGCATTT